>PCAW01000017.1:0-58542 GCA_002730775.1 Methanobacteriota archaeon
CCGGAAGTCAAGCCCTTCTGCGTCATTTCCTGTACTGTGGTGCGAAAGCCCACGGGAACGTTTGTCGCTGTGCCACACTCTCTTTCCTCCCCCGCATAATTATAACAATCATGGGCGTAGCCATGAAGTGAAGAAGGCATTCATATGACAATTTCGACTGGTGACATATTAGGAAATTCTCAAGTTGGAGTCTACTTGAGCGTTATTGGAAATAATTTATTTTATCCTACCTCTCTTGATAAACCTGCAATTCAAGAAATAGAGCAGGCATTTGATTTAGAGATGAACCCAATATTAATTGGAGGTTCTTCTTTACTTGGTAGCCTAATTGTAGGGAATAGTAAAGGAATCGCTGTAGCAGATATTGCAACAGAAGAAGATCTAGATGTTCTATCAAGTTTTGGAGAGATAGTGATATTGGAAAGTGGAGTAAATGCTGCAGGGAATCTTGTTGAATGTAATGATTATGGGGCGGTGGTTAGCAAATCTATACCTACTCCTGGAGTCGAATTAATAGGTGAGGTTCTAGGTGTTAAAACAGCTAGAACTAGAGTCGCAGGTCAAGATACAGTTGGTTCTTTGCTAGTTGCCAACAACAAGGGAATTCTTTCTCATCCAGATGTTACATCGTCAGAAGTTAAAGTCATTGAATCTGTAATGAAAGTGCCAATTATGGTAGGCACAGTTTGTTTTGGTTCACCTTATGTTGGTGCAGGATGCGTAACCTCTGAAAATAATGCCTTAGTGGGGTCAGGTTCCACTGGTCCTGAATTAAATCGTATTGAAGATGCCCTAGGTCTAATTTGATTATATTGCCGTTGGTGCTACGTGGTCATCGTCTTTGTCTTCATTTTGTCTGACTCTATTCCATACATTCTTCATTAATAATTCATGGTGTGTGTCACAATAATGAAATCTTTTGTAAGCCTCTCTAAACGAGTATGCCTTATTGCCGGTTGCAACAAGAAAACCTTCAGGAGACAATCTACTAATATTCTCTCCTTTCTCTGAACAATCTCCGTAATCACAACTTTTCATATTCTATCCACTCATTATCCATTAATTGAAATTACCTAGTCCTTACTATCTAACGGTTCTATCACTACTAAAGGCATATTTGCTTCTATACTTTCACCAGAATGACAATTTATTTCTACTATTTTCCCTGAAATTGGTGCTTGAATTTCATTCTGCATTTTCATTGCTTCTAAGATCATTATTACTTGACCTTGTTCTACTATTTCATCTAAAGAAACATTTAATGATACAATTTTCCCAGGTATTGAAGAAGAGATTTTACCTGAAAGTTTTCTCTTACTGCCTCCTCTTTTCCTGTTTTGTTTAGAGCTGGGCAACTCCCCTTCTGTTTTAACATCAAAAGTAACGCCCTCAATTTCAACAACCCATGAATCTCCTTTTCTTTCGATTAGAACATCAAAATCTTCTCCATCAACTATGATTTTTCTTTTTTCTTTCAAAAAATCACCTCGAGGTACTTCTTTTTGACTTAAAGCTAGATAAATTTCTTTTTCCTAATAACATTCTTCTGTGGTCAGTAACCCATTCATTCCCTTTAGATCTATATTCTGATGTTCTAATTGAATCTCCCTGTGATGTTCTTAAAATTACGGCTGCAATTGCAACTTTTTTTAATAATTCAATTCTCTCTTTTTCCATCATAAATCCTCTAAAGTGGTATATTCCCATGCTTTCTCTCAGGCCTAGTTTCTTCTTTATCAAGTAGAGCACCTAGTGCCTTAACTAGTACTTTTCTAGAATCTCTTGGTTGTATTACATCATCTAGATACCCTAATGCTGCGGCTTGATATGGATTAGCAAAAGTTTCATTGTAGTCATCCACTAGTCTTTCTCTTTCTTGTTCTGGATTCCCTGCACTATTGATTCTTCTTCTATGAATTATTTGAACAGCTCCATCTGCCCCCATTACAGCAAGTTGAGCACTTGGCCAAGCAATATTATAATCGCCTCTAATATGTTTTGAAGACATCACGTCATATGCACCGCCATATGCTTTTCTAGTAATCACAGTTATCTTAGGGACTGTGGCCTCTGCATATGCATAGAGTAATTTCGCACCATGCCTGATTATTCCACCCCACTCCTGATTAGCACCTGGTAAGAAACCAGGGACATCAACTAATGTCAGTATGGGTATGTTGAATGCATCGCAAAACCTAACAAATCTTGCTGCTTTAACTGAGGCATCAATATCTAGACATCCTGCTAATATTTTCGGTTGATTTGCTACAATTCCAATAGTATGACCTCCCATTCGTGAATATCCTACAATGATATTTGATGCGAAATCTGCTTGGACTTCTAGGAATGCCCCATCATCGACAATCTCTTCTATGACGGTTATCATATCATAAGGCTGCGAAGCATTCTCAGGCACTAAATCATCTAATTTATCGCAACTTCTAGAGAGTGAATCATTTGTTGATTTTGTCGGTGGCTTTTCTAAATTATTTGAGGGTAATAGTTGGATGAGTTCTCTTACTATTTCTAATGCATCATCATCATTTTCTGCTGTGAAGTGCGTAACTCCTGATTTACTGGCATGAGTTCCTGCTCCTCCCAATTCTTCAAAAGAAACTTCTTCATTAGTCACAGTTTTTATGACTTCAGGGCCCGTGATGAACATATGTGAAGTTTTATCAACCATAATTACGAAGTCTGTTATTGCAGGAGAATAAACTGCACCTCCTGCACAGGGCCCCATTATCACTGAGATTTGTGGTATCACTCCACTAGCCCTTACGTTTCTAAAGAATATTTCAGCGTATGATCCTAGGCTTGCGACTCCTTCTTGGATTCTAGCACCTCCGCTATCATTTAACCCAATTACTGGTGCTCCAGTTTTCAGAGCCATATCTAGAATTTTGCATATCTTTAGACCATGCATTTCTCCTAATGAACCTCCATATACTGTGAAATCTTGTGCAAAGCAGTATACTACTTTACCATTGATCGTTCCATGACCACAAATAACACCGTCTCCGGGAATTACATTTTTATCCATATCAAAATCTCTACATCTATGTTCAACAAGAGAATCGACTTCCATAAATGAGTCAACGTCTAATAATTGTTCAATTCTTTCCCTGGCAGTTAATTTTCCTTTCGAATGCTGCGCTGCAATTCTTTTTTGCCCCCCTCCTGCTTCAGATTGGGCTTTTCTTCGACGAAGTTCGTCGATACGTTCCTTCACACCAGACATATGATGGTATTGAATGGCGAGACNCACCCAATTAGCATTACTCTTCGCCAAACTCTTAAAAATCGTTGAATCGGTTGTTTGAAATCGTTTGGCCGCTCCCCTGACTTTGTTATGAGTATGCGAATTGTTATCGCTAAGCCGGGTCTAGACGGCCACGATAGAGGAGCAAAGGTAATTGCTAGAGCTTTAAGGGACGCTGGACATGAAGTAATTTATACTGGTTTAAGAAGAAAGCCATCTGAAATAGTCCGCGTAGTTATGGATGAAGATGCGGTTGCAGTTGGGCTTTCGACTTTGTCAGGTGCTCATAATGTACTGATACCAAAGGTTTGTGAAGAATTAATTTCTAACGGTATGGGGGATGTAATTGTTTTTGCAGGCGGAATTATACCCGAATCAGATAGAGATTATTTGTATTCTTTAGGTGTTAGAGCCATATTTGGCCCGGGTACAAAAACAAGTTCAATAATTGATTTCTTACAAATCATTTCGGATCGTAAAGATAGTCAATTAGACGTGGGTGTCGGAGAAAAAATAGGATGGAGATGGTCTTGAGTCTCGATAAGAATATCGTCCTCGCCAAGCAAGGAAATAGAAGAGAGCTTGCTAGATTATTGACAATAATAGAGTCAGGTGAAAGATTACCAATAGAAGAATCTAACGAATCATGGGTTTTAGGTGTAACGGGACCTCCTGGTGTAGGTAAATCTACATTAATAGGTGTCATGATAGAAGAGTGGGTTAGAAGAGGAGAAAAAGTAGCGGTTTTAGCTATTGATCCGTCATCTCCAAAAAGTGGGGGGGCACTATTAGGTGATAGAATGAGGATGTCATCTGCAGATGCTGGAGAATCTGTTTTCATCCGTAGTTTGGCTACTAGGAATCATCCAGGTGGATTAATGCCTTTTTTAGATTCAATGATAAACTTACTGAGCTATTGTGGTTGGACTAAAATCATCATTGAAACCGTAGGAAGCGGTCAATCGGAAATCAGAATAGTAGCCTTCGCAAATCGAATAATGTTAGTTGATGGTCCAGATCGAGGAGATATTATTCAAGCAGAAAAAGCAGGTATTATCGAATTGGCAGATGTTATTGTCATAAATAAATCAGATTTGCCAAACTCTGATGCTGCAGCAATTTCTATCAAGAAGTCACTTGAATATTCTAATAAGGGTAATGAAACAATTGTTATGCTGACTTCTTCAATTAACAACAATGGAGTATCGGAGTTAATAGAGGAATTAGAAAACCTACATGTTGACAAAGATAGAAGTATTTTGAGAACTAAGGAAAGATTACTTTCAGCATGGGACTATAGGTTACTATCCAATCCTTCTTTAAATGATATATTATTAAACTTAGAGTCTGGAGCGATAAACCTAGATGAAGCACTTGAACATCTTTGAAATTATTTTTTGGAAGTGGCAAATTGAGCAATGATGCAATCCCATTAGATATAGATCATGCTAAACACTCAGTTGGAGGGATGAGTGGCCATATTTTTAGGAGATTCACTCATGTAATAATGTGTTTAGTTCCTATCTTATATTATACCAAAGGTGACCAACTTTCAGATTTTTTCTCAATGGAGCCTAACCAATTTGTTACTTATTGCCTACTTATTTTGATTTTTCTTGAAATCTTAAGGCTGTACTTTGGAATTATAATTGTAGGGCAAAGAGAATACGAAGCAAAACAAATATCCGCACTTGCATGGGGCGCATTTGCTGTTTGTTTGGCATTAATTATTTCTCCTGAGTCAAAAAATTTCGATGGTTTGGAATCGGGTATATATGCTGCACCATTAATTTGGGGTTTGACCTTTGTAGATCCTATAATGGGTGAAATTAAGCGTTCAAAAAAAGGAATTAAAGCTGCAATATTTGGTGGATTAATTACTTCTTATGTGATTTGGTTATCCAGTAGTTATTTTTTAGGTACTCCTATTATTGCTTCAATTATTTTAGCACCAATGACGGTTCTTGGTGAATTGCCAACAGTAAGATGGATTGATGATAATGCCACCATGATTCTTCTCCCATTAACCGTTTTACTATTAATAGAACCGTTTCTTTGAACATCCACTGGCGTCATGTTTACATTCTTCACACTTCTCGAAGGCTTGATAATATGGATGATAGTGAACAAAATGAGATTATGGAATCCTCACTCTCGCAAAACACTTATGTTATGATTTGGGTAATTGCATCTTTGGCATCTCTAGCAATATATGTGAAATATTTCTAATTTTATATAAAACGCTGAATTATATACCTGTTATTTTTGGAAGTAATATGTGTGGTATTACTGGGATTCTAGGTAACGCTGACTCTACCGTTGTAAGCTCTATGTCGGGCAATTTATCTCACAGAGGGCCAGATGGTTTCGGTAGTTTCGAATCCGATTTGGTGGTCGGAAGTATTTGTCTCGCTCAATCAAGACTAGCAATCGTAGATATAAATGGCTCAAAACAACCNATTGAATCTGAACATAATTGTATTNTAGTTCAGAATGGNGAGATATATAANTTCCAAAAAATCAAATCAGAAATTCANAACTATCCTTGGANNACATCAGGAGATAGTGAGACAATTCTAGCACTTCATCGNAAATATGCGTATGNCAATAAGAAAACATATNAGATTCCGGTCGGNAAAAAAGTAGGNTCACTAATNAAAACCAAAGANGCAGATAAACCNGGNAATAATGCAGATAAGCATAGGTCTTGGGTTTCAAAATTAGANGGNGTTTGGGGATTTGCATTATGGNATCCTCAAATTAGAGAATTAATACTTTGTAGAGATCCNNTGGGTGTNAAACCTCTNTTTAGAACTTTATTNCCTGACGGNACNCTNCTATTTGGCTCTGAAATAAAATCATTTTATGCACATCCAGAATTTCAAGCNAAGCCTGATATTAACGCTTTAGCTGTTAGATTAGCATTTGAATACCCATTAGATTACACTACATTNTTCTCAAATGTGACTTCTGTAGCGCAAGGCACTATCGAAACTTGGACAATAGATAAAGAAGGTAAAGCTGTACTAACCGGTATTACCAGATATAATCAAGAGAAGGTTTCTCCTGAAGGGAATTGGAATCCCAATTTAGATGCGGAAATTCTGTTAAAATCTCTTTACAATGGTGTGGAGTCAAGGCTAATGTCAGATGTTCCAGTAGGAGTTGTATTATCAGGAGGTTTAGATTCTAGTCTTATTGCAGGNCTNTCCAANCAAGTTTCTGATTCTAAGGGTCTTGAAACTCCNGATGTTTGGACAGTTGCAGGAGATGAGAACAATCCTGANATGCTGGCAGCGATAAGTCTTGCAGAGCATTATGAATTGAATCATCATAAGAAAATAATNGANCCTGAAAAATTTTGGCATACATTACCAAATTTTATTTGGAGNGGTGAAGATTTGGATATCTCAGTATTATTTTGGCAGCCTTTATTNGAAGAAATGTCGAAGAAAGTAAAAGTAGGAATTTGTGGACAGGGTGCNGATGAATTACATGCNGGTTATTCAAGATATAANAAATTAAATTCACATTCTAAATTAATCGATGAGCGATTGTCAGATTTTGGAAACATCTCAATCGATAAAAATTTTATTGGNTTAGGTCAACCGTGGATTAATAGNGATATATCTGCCCAGAANAATTTCACTAGTGTNAACGAAGCAATCCAATTTGAACTTGATAGAGGNCAATTAACAAATTTTCAACTTAGATTGGGTGANAGGCATAGTATGGCTTTCGGGGTAGAAGCGAGGGTTCCATTTTTGTGTAGAGAGCATAGAACTCTATCTCATAAAATCCCAGAAGGATGGAAAATAAGTAAGACTGATGAAAAGTTAGCATTGAGGTACGCTGCCAATTTAACTGATCTACCTAAAGACATTGTGTACAGGCCAAAGATGCCTGCTGGAACCGCTACAACTCCTAATATAATGAATAATTTACTTTCTGAATTAACACCCCATGCTCAAGATTGGTCTGATGATTATGGTAAATTGGCTCCAATGCTCAGGAAGCAACCAGATATGGCAATCGGAATGAGACTATTTCATGCAATGCATCTTACTGATAATCAAAATGGAATTCGAAAAGGATCAGTAATGGACTTAATTTATGATGTTAGTGATTGGAAAAGCCTGTAATCTCAACTAGAAACTAATCATTATTTTCTTCATCTCCAGNATCAATCTCTATTCCTTCCATACCTACAATTTCATAATTTGATGGGAACATTGCTACAATCACACCGGCTACAATACAACCTAGCGCCATATAGAATCTTGATTGAATCATCATCAACTCTAGCCCTATCACTACTAGTAGTAAACCCCCTAAATTTGACACCCAAACTAATGTCTTGAATGTAGATAAGGATACTCCCGTACTAGTTCCAGTTCTCTTAGGTCCAAATTCAGCTCCAAATCTAACAGGGTCATCCTTTACCATTTTTTCACCTATCTATCATTATAATTGCATCAGTGGGACATGCAAGTACACANAGTTTACACCCCGTACACGGATCTCTCAATACTCTTGCCTTCTTATTAACAGAGATATCCATTATCGGGCTAGCCAAAGGCTTGTCGTAAAGCTCAATTGCATCATCATCGCATACTATAGTGCATTGGTCGCAACCTATGCATAATTCTTCTTTTACCCAGGCGACTGTATCTTCTCCACCTTTCATAGAAGCGATTTCACCAGCCTTTAATGAATTCAACATTATTCTAATCTTACTTTGCTGTTTTTTCCGACGATCTGCTACATCAGATGCATCCGTCATATACTTCCGAGGGTATCATTCTACTCAATACTATGTTTTCTTTAGTCAGATTAATTTCTAATGTCTCTCTCCGAAGTAATATGAATAATCAAGCCAATATCAGTAAATGGTGGAAAGATTCAATGGTATTGATTAGTCTTTCTTTACCCTCTTTGATTTGGCTAATCATGTTCCTTTTAATATCATTAAAAATTGCTTGGATATCATTTCCTTGTGGTATATTAATTGGTTTTTTCCTATGGTTAATTGCGTTAGGCTATGAAAATCCTAGAATGGCTAAAGCAACTTTAATTGGGGTGACTATAAATTTAATATTAGCATCAATATCTGCATTTTATGCATTTTTTTGATTATTGATTTTTAGCATTTACTTGTCTTGCCAAGAATGAAACGACGTCTAATATCTCGAAATCATGCTTTGGGTCGCCTTCAAACTTCAAACACTCGAAATGACTCACACATTTAGGGCAAGAAGTCAGCATTACATCTGCACCGGTTGCCTTAACTTCATCGAATCTCTGTATCCTTAGAGCCCTACTATTCTCATTACAAGACATCATACTTGAAACTCCACAACATAAACCATCTTCTTTAGTATGTTCCATTTCTACCAAATCTACTCCCTCTACTGCTCTGACTAATTCTCTTGGTTCTTCGTAAATATTCATTTGTCTACCTAATCTACATGGGTCGTGATATGTAACTGTAACATCTTCTTCTGCTTGTAAGTTCATATCGAATCCATTCTCAATAAGATATTCTGTAGTGTGCATGACTTTCATATCTTCTAGCTCATAGTCCATTGCGAAAGTTTTGAAGCATTCAGCACATGATGTAACCAGAGTATCAATCCCCGATTCACCAAGTTTTTTCTGATTGTACGATTTTAATTTTTCAAAGACTTCAGTCATTCCTTGCCATTTCTGATCGTGTCCACAGCATTTTAAGAAATCTCTGCCTAAGTAAGTGACATCAGAACCCATATCTTCGAAAAGAGTGAATGCAGCAGTAGTTGTATCTCCTAGGTCCATAGTACCTTCATTGACATGACTGAAAATCATTTCTTGATCGATATAATCTACACAGCCTGGGTAGTAGCCAACATTAGAGTCAATAGGATAATCTTCGACGCTAATGAAAGCTTCATCAGCACTCTCTTCCGCTTCTGCTGCTAGGACTGCTTGTAGTAATGTGTGAGGTATTTCTGTTGCTGGAGGGCCTCCAACAATCAGACTTCTTCTTATGTCTACATAGGAGTCATAATCTACAAGTTGTGGACAAGCATTCGTACATGCAGTACAAGTCAGGCATGAATATAGAGGTACGCCATCGTCTTCATTATTCCACGAATTATAAATTATGTTTAATTTATCTCCTGCATTGAATAACCTAACCGGACAAGCATCGTCACACAAATCACAGCCGTAGCATTTGTTCATTTCCCATTCATATCCTCTAGCCATACTTCTCATTAATATGAAAACCATTGCCCCAACTCCTAGGCAAGGAATGAATAATGAATAAATTAATTTTGCATCCAGACTTTTTGGATTCTTATGGTAAGTAGGATTATCTACCATCATTTCTGTTAATTCAGCTGGTTCTGATGTAGACATTGATCTCAAAAATGCCATGCCATCATCATCTATTAGTAGTGGCTGATATACAGTAACCGAGTAATCCATAATCAAACTTACAGATGAATTAACGTTGTTGCTTGTGGATGTAAATTGTAATGTATATGATTCTCCTGAATCTAAATATATGCTATCTGCTGAACATTTCCCATCTTCTGTAGTCCATAATATGTTACTACTTGAATCTGCTAATGTAAGAGTTTGTGAATGAACTCCCGCTCCTCTAACAGTGGTTCTAAAGTTACAACCGATATCTGCAGGAACACTTGCTACTCCAAAATCTTCAACATTGAAAACTTGAGAATCTGTGAATGTAACTTCTTCATCACCTTCTAAAGTTATATCTCCAAAAACAGCATTCCTACCGGTTTCAGGTACTGAATGTTCATTGACGCCTGAATAATCGAAAATAACTTGTTTTGTCGGCTGATAAATACCCCAATCAACCCAATGTATCGCTGGCAGTACACAATAATCCGCGAAATCCTCTCCGTTGGTTAATGTCTGCCAAACTACTATGTCTTGTGAATCCTCATAGGGTAAGCATTCATCTGACCATTCTGCCCAAACATTTCCTGCTTCTACATGAATTAATGTATCTAATGGTTGAGTTCTTAATTTGTCAAGTTCACTTACATCATCCATTGCTCCAAGACCTCCATAGTCCCAAAAACCATCCTCATAAATAGGCCATGTTACAACACAAATTAGGAAGGCCGCTACTGCAGATCCTACGGCAATTTGCCTACCTATCACTGGAGTTAACCTAGCGCCTAATGCATTCAAACCAAATCTTCTAACTGCGAAATATATTACTGCGAATATGAAAATACCTGTCAAAATCCAAGGTATTGCGTTGAATATTTCGGCGGTCCAGGGTTCCTGTCTACCACATAATAAGTAACCATGTGAATCAGCCCAACAATAATTTTTCAAATCTTTTGCATATAATTCTAAGAATATATTAATTGAAAACACGGAAATGAACCAAACGTGAGCAAGATAAACCGCTCCTGCAGTTGCAAACCATGGATCTTCCACTCCTCTCTTTTCTCTTCCTGGTAAAAACGGAGGTAGTGCTAGAAGTCCTACTGGTATTCCAGTAATTGCAGCGCCCCACCATGCAGCATTCCAGAAAATATACTCTGCGCCAAAAAATGCTCCTATTGGGCCTGCCGGTATGGTGTAAGATGGCAGATATTCTCCCCATCTCAAATATCCATAGGAGAATAATACATACCAGTCAGGAAAAACGAAACCTGCTTGAGCGAAAGGGTCTGCTGCACTGTGAAGAGGAGGCGGAATTAACCAACAGTAATACGCTAGTGTAGCAATCATGGATGCGAAAATAATGGTGTCCCGGAGAACTTCTGATGGCCAAAAAGGATGACCCATATGCGGCCTTCTTCTTTCTTGATCTCCTTCTATTAAGCCATCCCTTTCGCTGACATATACGTCTGCTATTCTACCAAATCTTTCTATTATTCCCATTCACAACAACTCCTAATGTGGTTCCGCAATACCTTGAACCCAAACAATAAACAAATGAGCGATGATTAATGTAGTAACAATTACTGGTAATATGAATACGTGTAGGAAATACATTCTAGTAACTGTTTGACCAGATAAAGAAGTCCCAGCAAATAGTGCTTTAGCTATCCACCCTCCAATTAGCGGTGTGGATGTAGCCATGTTTATTCCAATTGTAGCCGCTCCGAATGCTAAACTATCCCATGGTAGGAGATAACCTGAGTAACCGAAAAATATAGTGAAAAACATTAGTGCCACACCTATTAGCCAATTTAATTCTCTAGGGTTTCTGTAAGCTCCAGTGAAATAGACTCTGCACATGTGCAAGAATACCGCTGCAACCATGAAATGTGTAGTCCAATGATGGATCGACCTAATGATGTAGCCGAATGGTAACTGAGTCATGATAAATTCCATTGATGAGTATGCAGGGGTTGGGTCTCCTTCTCCTCCAGGGACATAATACAGACCAAGTACTGTACCTGTAATGACCAGTATAACGAATGCAAGGAATGATATCCCTCCTAAGCAATAAAGAGGATACCAATACCAAATAATCCTTAATTTATATTTTTCAGCGTGAGTTAACGGCATTTGCCTGTGCATACTATGGTAAGCATTCTTACTCATACCCCAATAATCTTGAATTCGGAATCTTGTATCTAACCAAGAAAAAGCCCATAAAAATGTCTTCTCTGCTAGCCCCATTCCTGAAGCATTTGTCTCAACAGCTCTGAGGATATCTTTTCTCGGCATATCATCTCTCTCCTTACGAAGAGTGAAAGCTACGAGTACCACTACTATTGCTATAAAAAACCACAAAAACCAAAATTGTATCATATTTCTTACCTCATGCACAATAAGCATACCAGTCAACAAAGTCTGGTAAAGCCTCGATCATATCTCCATTAAGTACGAATGGAACTAATGGCATTCCATTCGGAGAAGGTCCTCCTACCTTTTTTATTCCGATGTAATCGAATGGAGTACCTCTCCCCATACTATTTTTCTCGATAGCAGTAGGGTCAAATCTACTAGAATGGCAAATACAGAATAATTTATTCCCTCCTGACTCAGTACCTCCTGCTTCCCAACTGTCATTAGTGTAGTCATTCGCTACTAGTTGCCAACCAGGTATACAACACAGATGTGGGCATCTAGAGAATACAATAATGAGATTATCGTGAATAGATAATGTGGAATATTCTTCCTTCTCATCTAATTCGAATCCAGATCCTACATACTTCCCTCCTGAACTGTATCCGTCCAAATATTGGAATCTAGGTTTATTTGTAGCCGCAGCAGAATTTTTATTCTCTTCATGTGGCACATATACTACATTCACAGGCATTCCTGACCAAACTCCTTGAGCACCTGCCATTCCTGTGTTACTGCTAGTTGCAGCTTGTACGAAAGCATCATAACTCATTGGCTCAAGATGCCTTTCACCATACCAAACGGTATCTTCTGCACCTGTAGGTACCCAAAATCTGACTGCTGTATCTCCGCCATCTGAATCTGCCTGGCCCATCAACAGTGATGCAAAACCTATGCTCCCCAGGCTCGCCAATGTTATTCCTCCTGCTGCCGTGTTAAATGAATATCTCAAAAAATCTCTTCTATCAATTAATCTTGATTCTTCTCTACTGGAATCACCATCTCCTGATAGCGGGCGTAACCTAAAATTTCTACTCATAATTATACCTCGTATTTTTTCCATCCCTCAGAATCATTTGGAGTGATATATTTATTTCTCCTATGTTTAATTATTACTAAGTCAGGCATTACAAACCTCAGATAAACTATTCCTAGGATTATTAACGTGGTTAATGTCATCGCTAGAAATAATGATAATAATTGTTGATCCCAATGGTTGTATAATCCATAACTTAGCGAACCTGCCCAAAACAATGTCCACACTATACCCCACAATCCTAGGAGTACAATAATTATAGAATCTCCAGCTGGGGAAATACTCGATCTGACTATTGTCCCTGGAGTCGGTTCGTTGAATACTCCGTGATCTACTGCTGAAAGGTAAGTCTCTTCGGAAAGCTCAACTCCTTCCAAAGCAGTTCGCGCATCATCAATAGAGACTTTTCCTGACTTGACTTGCTTAAGCAATTCTAGAACTATGTCTTCTCTCATATTTGATCACCTCTTCTCTCATGCTTGATCCTAAGTCTCAATAAGTTAGATCTACCTTTATAATTCTGTGAGAATCCATACCTCAGGAAGAAACCACAGAAAATGATTACAATTATTACTGCGAAGAAACCTAGTAGGCCTAGCCAATGAGCTCTAAGTGCAGCACCCATATGGTGTAAATCTACATGCGATTCTTTGGGTGCAGGAGGTTCTATTTCGCCATTACCTGAAAATAATAAACGGGTTTTACCATTATCTACTCCTTCATCCAAAGTTACAGTTAATCTGTTCCATCTATCCAAAGCAGAAGGGATTGCATCTCCATTAACTGTATTCCCAGCTATCCAGAAGTTTACCGGTCCATTCCCATTTTCAGGAGCAGTCCAAATCAAGTTCCAAGTTCTATCATCAGTTTTGGAACCTGCGTCAGTATGTGTCAGGGTATTTTCTTCATCTTCCCAGTTTTGCACATGTGATTCTGAATCAATTCCAGCCGACAAAGTTCCTTGAGTAACTCTCATTGAAAACCCTCCTGTTTGTGATCCTCCAATTTCAGTCCCTCCGATTAGTTGGAGTGTCATTGGGTAAGACTTACCTGCCTCATAATGAAATGGTACATGATCTAACGCTATTGTTACAGAATTATCTGGTTCTTCGGCATGGCAAGTGCATCCAGCAAGTGCAACATCTCCTTCACCATCAGAATCTCCTCCAATGCCAGTATGGTATGCTTGGGTAGTAGTTGCTAAAAACAGCGCTAATACTACTAAAACCAAGGTCCGACGGCTGACGCGATTGATGTTGTTCATATCTCACACCTATGGACATACCACGCCACCTGAATGAGGGATATTAACCTTCCAGTTTGGTGTCTTCTCGGTAGCGGGATATTATATTGATTACAAGCTATCAAACATTGACAAGACTGAAACCAAAAGCAACTCTCGAGACATATATGTCGGGCCACTCGTGGAAGAATATTTACAATCTTTCTGATGAACAATTAAACAATCTCAACAAAGCGGAAGATTTGATAGAAATGATGGATTTAACCAAAGCAGAATCTCTTTTATTGGACATGAATAATAAAGTTCCAAATTGTGTGCCCGTATTGAATGTTCTAGCTCATATGTACGGTAGGCATTTATCCGATTTTGAGTCTGCAATAAAATTTTATAATTTAGTTTTAGATATTGAACCAGACAACGCTTGGGCAAGAGATGAAAGACGTAAATATAGTAGATATGTGTCCTATGATTGAAGTATATCTAAACACTAGTTATCCTTCTGAATGCTATGCATCAAGGTGCTCTACTAATTGTTGGTGTTGGAGGATTGGGCTCTCTCTGGGCAGAAAGAGCGCATTCACGGTGCTCTAGATTTTCAGATCTTTTGTTGATTGATGCCGATGAAAAAACCTTCAATGGTAGCGCAGAAGCACATTGCTTACATCTTGATGCGTCGGGCGAAGCAAAAGGCGCTGCGGCGTTACCAATGCTCGCCAAACATAGATTAAATGAGGGTGTCAAAGAAATCCAGCCTTTGATTGATAAAGCCGAGCTTGTAGTAATTTTAACTTGCTTAGGAGGAGGGGTAGGGTCAGGTGCCGCATCCGAATTTGCAAGACTAGCAAGAGAGTCTGATTCAATGGTAGTTTCGATTGTAGGATTTCCTTTCGCGGAACAACCGATTAGATATCAAATGGCAGAAGAATCTTTTCCAGAATTATATAATTTTTCTAATGTTTGTATTAGAGTCAGTTTAGAAAGATTGTCTTGGCAGTCCAAGGAAAGAAAACTAGACTGGAAAAAAGGTGCAGGTTGGATAGAAGAATTAGTCGAGGGATTATTATCTACGCTTGCTAAGGTCGGGAAAATAAATCTTGATCTTATGGACTTTAGGACAATTGTCGAACATCCAGGGGAGGCAACAATTCTTGTTGGTTCTGGTCCTACGAACTCATTATCCGAAGTAGTTAACACCGCTTTCCAGTCACCTCTTTCTAATCTCGATGTAGATGGCGCTAAAGGTTGTTGGATTCAGGTTGAAGGAGGGCCAGATATGACTATTTATCAGCTAAATACGGTCACTGAAGAATTTGTTTCAAGGTTGGATTCTAATTGTCAAGTACTTCTGGGCGCTCGTTCAACCGATGAGATGATTGGGCGTGTAAGAGTAGTGGCAGTCGTCAGCGGCTTGTAGGAAATCTCCGCACCGTTTCATTGGTTAACTAGGACTTTATCGCGTGTGTCGTGCCGAAAGTCAATAAGTCTGCCCGAGGGAAACACAGGTGGATAGGTTTTCAGTTAGATGTTGAAGATTATTCGCGACATGAATGCGAAACATTTTTTTCTGATATTTTTGTTAATGTTTCATGGCGCCTTTTTGATTTTAAAAAAATTAATGGCTTATATTATGGTGTCATAAAGATTCCTTTGGAATCATATATTGACGCTAAGGATATAATAAACAAGCAAGATAAATCTTCAACTATTACCTCATCAGGTAAGATTAAGTTAGTTAGAGAAAGGATGAGTCTAAAATAGCCAATTTAGTTTTTCAATGCTCTGAATCTCGGATTTTTCACCTTTTAATAATACTGTCAATCCTCCTTCATTATTCAATCCTATGACTCTAGTTTTTTCTCCATCTAGATCCAATGAATAACCTCTCGATAACAGTTTGGAAAGGCCTCTCCAAGAATCTCGATTAAATTTATCTACTGATAAATTATTTTCTAATAATTCATGATTTTCAAATAAGGTAGATAATACGGCGTCAATCATCTTAGACATATCTTTTTTATTGATGTCTGGAAATTTATCGTTCCATCCCGTAATTTCCATACCCTCTATTTCCTTACTCGAATAATTCAATCCAACCCCAATCCTTAGGTGTTCTTTTTGATTGTCCATTTCTATCAAAACACCCCCTATTTTCTGCCCATTATTGTCTATGATGTCATTAGGCCATTTACAATATTGTTTTAGTAAATCAGCTATTTTCGTACCAATAATAATTTGCACAATTCCGGGATTTAAATCTGATAAAATGGTTTTATTAATATTCCATGTAGCGAGTAAGTCTCGTTCATCAGAGATCCACTTAGATTCTTTCCTTCCTCTCCCTTCGATCTGCTTGTTAGTTTGTACCCTTTGCCAGCCAATTTCGGGTAATTTTTTGGCTTCATCCATGGTTGAAATACACTCCTCTAATATTCTCATAGGTATTCCTTGACCTGGTCTCCAATATGCGACAATTTCTAGTTTCTCACCATATATCCATATCGTTTTTATCACTCTATGTGACCATCCCTTTTTCAACCAATATTCTGCATTACTAGGACTCTTTGGATACTTTCGTTGCAATAAAATTATCAGTAAATCAGGCTCTAAATACATATTATTTTCTTCAAGAAAGTCTGCTAATTGATGACCCCATCCTTTCTCTGCCATGTCTGACATCGACGCTTCTTCTATCCAACCCAGTCTTGGCTCATTCGGAGAGGGTGGGTTTAGATAGGGCAAGTTCCAAAATAATAGTTTAGTCTCCACAGGGATTGAGAAATTTTCTTCCCCCACTCCGCTTTCTCTAAAATTAATTTTTTCTTCTACTGACGCGGATATAGAATTTTTCTTTGCAGCAGCTATTGCGAATGGATTAATGTCGCATGACTCTACACTCCAATTATTTCTAGCTAATATTATGCTTAAAATTCCAGAACCGCAACCAATTTCCATTGCAATACCATTAGGCTCTAGAGTTTCCAAGTATTCAATCAGTAATGCTGAATCTTCTCTAGGTGGGTAAACGGTTTTGGGAATATCAAGAGATATGGTGTCTCCATTTTTTAGTTTCACTTCAGCCTTTCGAAGTTCGGTGATAGGATTATCTTTTTCACCCAAATTCATAATCATTTCTCCGTGTTTTAGTCCTTTTTTTTCAAAACATTTATCTCTGAATGCCCTGCTTTAGGAATGCCGATTGGGAACTCCTAACCTGCACCCTCGCTCCAGTGGTAGCCATGCCTCTACCATCAGATTGATAAATACCCCCTCAGTCCGACGACAGCCCAGCATATGCTATGGGCCTGTGGCATAGTTAAGGAAGACTTCGAAATAAAAAAATTATTTTCAGTCTAAAAGTCCTTTTCTGGCTTGCAAGCCCATGTTTTTTGCTGGATGGTGGTGTTTGATTTGGCAGTGAAAAGTTCGACAAAAAAGAGATTAATGGAACTGGGTGTCTCGGAAGAACATGCCCACCGACTTGCAGACGATGCCAACATGGATGCAATCAAGAGAATGACTGTTGACCAAGTAGCCAAAAAAGTTGGTTTAGAAACTGGTGATGATGAACTTGAAAATATCATGGGAATTATTCGCGAACAAATGGCTTCAAGGAAGAGGAGTCGTAGCGGTAGGATTACAATTTCAAGAAAATCTATTCTCGATGATGATATTCCTCAGGGCGAAGACCGATTCAATGTTCTAAATCATTTTTTAGTCCCTCATCACGAATTAATTCCTGTTGATCAAGAGGAGTCTCAACTTGCTCCTTGGGATATGCTTCAAACTGATTTCGATGGCAGTTCCAGATTAGCAAAAGAATTGTTGCCTAAAGTCTTAATCACGGACCCTGCCATCCAGGCAATTAAAGAAGTCGAAGAGTCAAATAATTCAGAACTACCTGCTGGTTGGTTAACTAACAGGGTTGTAAAAATTGTTAGATATAGTCGGTCTGCGGGCTCTAGTACTGCATTCCGCCTAATTGTGGAGAGTACTTGAGGAGTTGTTATTATGAAAGAAATTGTAGATAGTTATTTTCAAAGAAGAAGTTTAGTTAATCACCAATTAATGTCGTACAACGATACAATTCTAGGTGGAGAAGGCCGCAAAAGCCGTATGGAAAAAATTGTAAGAAATATTCGTGTAGGTACCGATGAAGATATTGACTTAATTCCTGGCGGAATAGATGGTGGAGGTGCAATCAAACTCGACGTTCTTGAGAAGGAAATTTATGTTCGTTTGAAAGGCTTGAGATTAGGGAATCCCACTATTAGAGAGGCAAATGGTGCAGAGCATCCTGCAACTCCCTTGGAATGTAGGATTCGTAAACTAACATACTTTTCTCCAATCTATATGGATTTCGTCATCTATCGGGATGATATCCCTCCAGAGCCGGGACAGACTCATGGCTCTATAGAAGAATCTAGCGTTCATATCGGTAATCTTCCAATAATGGTCCGTTCAGCTCGTTGTAATTTGCATCCAGATCACATAGCTGGATCACAAGATTCTCCTCGTAAATTGTCCCCTCATACATCAGCCGACGATGCTGAATACCATGAAACTCTTCTAAGGAAATTCGGAGAAGATCCAATGGATCCTGGAGGGTACTTCATAATTAATGGTACAGAACGTGTTTTGATTTCTATGGAAGATCTAGCACCTAACCGAGTTACTGTTGAAAAGAACAAAAAATACGCTCATGAAACTGAAGTGGCCAAAATCTTCTCTCAGAAAGACGGAGTTAGAAAACCTCTCAATGTAGAAAAGAGAAGAGATGGAATGCTAATGGTGAAAATTCCTAGTGCAGGTACTGCTGCAATACCGGTAGTTCTTTTGATGAGAGCTCTCGGTATGGAAAACGACAGAGAGATATTCGCTGCAATCGCCGGTCCAGTTGAAGCAATGAAGTATACTGTTGCAAATTTAAATGATGTTAAAGATAATGAAGAGTATGGAGTAGAGACTACTGAAGAAGCAATTTCTTGGCTCGAGAAAAAGTTTGCACATGGTCAGCAAAAAGAGTATCGAGAATCGAGAATTCAAAATATGCTAGATAAAGAATTGTTACCTCATCTAGGTGCAACTTCTGATGCTAGAGAAAAGAAAGCGATTTTCCTTGGAAGAATTGTACGACAAGTATTAGAAATGGCTATCACCAATAGAGATCCAAATGATAAAGATCATTATGCTAACAAGAGAGTTCGTCTCGCTGGAGATTTAATTGAAGATTTGTTCCGTGTCAGTTTACAACAACTGGCTCGTGACTTAAAGTATCAACTTGAACGACATCACAATAGGAAGAGAGATTTGAAAATTAATGCATGTCTCAGACCCGATGTCCTAACATCAAAAATTATGCATGCCTTAGCTACAGGTAATTGGGTAGGTGGGCGCTCAGGTGTAAGCCAGCTACTGGATAGGACTACGTATCTTGCTGCACTATCTCACATGAGACGTGTTACAAGCCCACTCGTAAGGAGTCAGCCACATTTCGAAGCAAGAGATCTTCACCCAACGCATTGGGGTAGATTATGTCCTAATGAAACTCCTGAGGGTCAGAATTGCGGTCTAGTGAAAAATGCTGCTCAGATGATTGACGTCTCTGAAGAAGTTGCAGAATCTGAGGTAAAAGAATTATTGAAAGAGGCGGGAGTAGATGACTCGCCCGCAGGATGGGCGGATGGATCTAGAATTCACGTAAATGGTGATATTTTCGGACTTCACAAGAGGCCTAACAAGTTAGTGTCTCAATTCAAACGCCGCCGCCGTTCCGGAAGAATTAGGCCAGAAGTTAGTATTAGGCATGATTCTGAAAATAAGGATGTATTCATAAACACGGATAGAGGTAGAATTTTGAGACCTTTACTGGTACTAGAAGAAGGTAATTTAGTACTTACAAAACGTACACTAGACGGTTTGAGAGCAGGTGAACTTTCATTCAATGATTTAGTCAATACTGGTGTTGTTGAATGGATCGATGCAGAAGAAGAAGAAGACTTACTTATTGCTCCAAGGCCATTCGACTTACCAGAATTCTCTCCAAAATATTCTCGTCCAATTAATCCTGCAAAAGTTGAATGGATGAATCTTGGAGATATGGTAAATAAGAAAGATGCCGAACTTAGCGTAGAGGTACAATTGCCCAACGGTGAGACAGTCACGGAAGAATTTTCAGTGCCGTTGAATTACTATCAAGAAGATATTGAGAAGTTGTCTATGCAACAAACAAAACAAAACAAAGTTCTTGTCTATACACACGTAGAAATAGATCCTCAGTTAATCTTAGGTGTTTGTGCGTCTTTAGTCCCATATCCTGAACATAACTCCACACCAAGAGTAACTGGAGGGACTGCAATGGTTAAGCAGAGTCTTGGGCTTCCGAGTTCTAATTACAGGCTTCGTCCCGACACAAGAGCTCACATAATGCATTACCCTCAACAATCAATTGTTGGCACCAGGGCAATGAAATCAACAGGATTTAGACAAAGACCTGGTGGGCAGAACTTCGTTGTAGCTATTATGAGTCACCATGGATATAATATGCAGGACGCTATAATCATGAATCGTGCGTCAGTAGAACGTTCTCTAGGACGTTCATCATTCATCAGGACTTACAATGCAGAAAATAAAAGATTCCCCGGAGGACAAGAAGAAAGAATCGAGGTGCCAGGAACAGGTCTAGATGAAATTAAAGGATTGAAATCATTCAACAGTTATTCTCATCTTGAGAGAGATGGTTTACCAGTGCCTGAAGAATTTTTAACTAGTGGGGCTCCAGATTCTAAAGTTCTAGTAGGGAAAACAAGCCCTCCAAGATTCCTTGAAGAGTCAGCAGGTGCTTTCCTGCAGGCACAGGAACGTCGCGAATCATCAATGATGGTTCGAAATGGCGAATATGGTTGGGTAGACAATGTTTTCGTAACAGAATCTTTAGATTCTGGAAGGTTAGTAAGAATTACCTTGAGGACTAATAAGATTCCAGAATTAGGAGATAAATTTGCATCTAGACACGGCCAAAAAGGGATTATAGGTAGACTGGTAGATGAAGAAGATATGCCATTTACGGTAAATGGAGTAATTCCTGATGTTCTAATTAACCCTCATGCTATTCCTTCGAGGATGACTGTAGCACACGTTTTGGAAATGATTGGCGGTAAAGTAGGTTCAATGGAAGGTCGTCAGATAGATGGTACTGCGTTTACTGGGGAGAAAGAAGAATCTCTACGTTCTGGTCTGTTAAGAAATGGATACAATCATACAGGCAGAGAAACAATGATCAGTGGAGAAACTGGTGAGGAGTATCCTGCTGACGTCTTCGTTGGAGTAATTTATTATCAGAGATTACACCACTTAGTCAGTAGTAAATTACATGCTAGAAGCCGTGGAAGAGTCCAGATTTTAACCAGGCAACCAACAGAGGGGCGTGCTCGTCAGGGTGGTCTGAGATTCGGAGAAATGGAACGTGACTGTTTGATTTCACACGGTGCTTCGATGGTAATCAAAGATCGCCTACTTGATGAATCTGATGGTTGGAATCTGATGGTATGTAATACTAGAGGATGTGGACACATCGCTTACTTTGATTGGAAACGTAGGACTACTGTTTGTCCTTATTGTGGAGACAGGGCTGACGTACATACTGTACAAACATCATATGCATTCAAGCTTCTTTTGGACGAAATGAAAAGTCTAGGGGTGGCCATGAGACTTGAACTGGAGGATAGAAAATGAGTGCTAGAGATGCAGCAAAAATCCCAAAGAGGATTCAATCAATAAAATTTGGATTATTAGAACCGAATGAAATTCGTAAGATGTCGGCTGTGGAAGTAAAAACTGCTGATACATATCGCGATGATGGACATGCATTTAAACAAGGTTTGATGGATCCAAAGATGGGTGTTATTGATCCTGGGGTTAGGTGTGAAACGTGTGGCAATAAACACGAAGAATGCCCAAGTCACTTTGGCCACATTGCACTAGAGCTGCCTATCATGCACATTGGTTTCACTGATTTGATAAAGATGTCATTGAAGTCAACTTGCAATTCCTGCAGTAAGATTTTGCTGCACGATCAACCAAATACTCACCCTCTTGATCCTGAAAAATCAGAACAAGATTACTATCGTGATAGAGTCAAGGATGTAATGGTTAAACACGGAGTCGGCTCTAGAGAGTTCAAGAAAATCATCAAAGATATCGAGAAAGAATGTTCTAGTAAAAAGAGAACCATTTGCATGCATTGTGGGTCTGAGCAAGGGAAAATTATTCTTGATAAACCTTCTACTTTCAAAGAAAAGAAAGAGAATAAAGGAGAGCACAAATTGAATGCTAGAGATATCAGGGAATGGTTAGAAAGAATACCAGATGAGCACTTGCTTTTCATTGGGATGGATAAAGACTCAAGTCGTCCAGAATGGACTATTATGAAAGTTCTTCCAGTACCTCCAATTACCGTAAGGCCTTCTATAACACTAGATAGTGGTGATCGTTCAGAGGATGACCTAACTCACAAATTGGTCGACGTATTAAGGATTAATCAAAGATTAAGGGAGAATCGAGACGCAGGAGCTCCACAACTAATTGTAGAAGATTTATGGGAATTATTACAATATCACTGTACTACTTATTTCGATAATCAAACCAGTGGTATCCCTCCTGCAAGACATCGTTCAGGAAGGCCTTTGAAGACTTTAACGCAGAGGTTGAAGGGTAAAGAAGGAAGATTCCGTTCTAATTTGTCAGGTAAGAGAGTAAACTTCTGTGCAAGAACTGTTATTTCCCCAGATCCTAATTTGGGTATTAATGAGGTTGGAATTCCAGTCAAAACTGCTAAGGAATTAACTGTGCCAGTAAGAGTAACAAATAGGAATAGGGAACAACTTAGACAGATGATTCTGAGAGGTCCTGATGTACACCCTGGTGTGAACTATATTATTCGTGGCGACACACTCAGAGTAAGAATCACTGATCGAACTAAATATATATGGGCTGGATTTAGATGCATGAATCCTGACTGTCATTCAGGAAGCGATGATGAGCCTTATTCAGGATATAGGCCTGATTTAAATCAGGTATTACCTGCGCCTAATTTCCTACCTGGTCTAGAGTTAAAGAGACAAATGAGAAGAAATTCGATTGGAGATCTCGAAGAAGAATGGGGTGTAGATTTAGATAAAACAATTTCAAATCTTAGAGGAGAAGAAAGTGAAGGTTCCATGAAAGGACAGGCTCTTCCTTCTGATGATCCACGCGCTTTAATTCACAGTAGATGGCTTTGGGAACATTCCAATCCTGATGATGAATACCCTGATCATTTAGAGGTCAATTGCCCCCACTGTGGAAGTCCATCTATTGAAGATGAGTATGGGGAATCTTACAGGACAGATGTTGAAGATAGGCTAAGTACTGTAGATAGAGATGGAAATCCAAAACCAGGTGTAGTTATCGAAAGGCATTTGATTGATGGAGATGTTACAATATTCAACAGACAACCATCTCTACACAGAATGTCAATGATGGTACACGAAATCAGAGTTATGGAAGGCAAGACCTTCAGATTCAATCTGGCAGATTGTACTCCATACAATGCAGATTTTGATGGGGACGAAATGAACCTTCACGTAATTCAATCTGAAGAGGCTAGAGCAGAAGCGAAGATTTTGATGCGCGTTCAAGAGCATATTATCACTCCAAGATATGGTGGATCCGTAATTGGTGGAATCCACGACCATATTTCTGGTTCTTACCTTTTGACCCACGGTTCAAAACTACTTTCAGAGAAGCTAGTAATTGAGATTCTTGGTGCAGTTGGTTGGGATGGAGGGCTCCCGGAAATCAAAGAAATTGATGGCGTAAAGGGCTATCTTGGTTCAGATGTTTTGAGTTTAATCGTTCCTGAGGGATTCAATCTTGAATATACAAGTAGATCAGGCGACCATGTACAAGTAAGTGATGGTAACGTTACTGGAACAATTGATAAGAGAGGAATCGGTGCTGAAGATGGTAGATTACTAGATGCTGTTGTCCAAACCCATGGTCCAGATGTAGGAGCGGAGTTCATCAACAGAATGACTAAGATGACAATAGCGATTTGTACATCAATGGGCTTCACTACAGGTATTGATGATGAAGATTTACCTCCAGAAGCTAAAGCGGCTATAGCAGAAATTAATAAAACTGCTAGCGATAACGTAAATATCGAATTAGAAAAGTTCGGTAAAGATGGTCGTAGGTATGAAACAAGGCCAGGTAGAACCGCTGAAGAAACACTTGAAGAAAATATTCTCAATATATTAGATTCAGGTAAGGCAGAATCTGGAAAAGTAGCGAAAGAATTCCTTGGTGACGACAACTCTGCTGTATTGATGGCAACATCCGGAGCTAGAGGTTCTATGGATAACCTAGCTATGATGGCAGGTTCAATTGGTCAACCTAAGGTTAGAGGTAAAAGGCTAGAAAGAGGATACCAAGAAAGAGTTCTAACTCACTTCAAGAGAGGAGTCAAAGGAGCAGAAGAGAAAGGTTTCGTTTCATCTTCATTCAAGAGAGGACTTGAACCAACAGAGTTCTTCATGCTTTCTGTATCTGGAAGGGAATCCTTGGTTGATACTGCTGTCCGTACTTCTAAGTCTGGATATATGCAACGTAGATTGATTAACGCTATGGATGATTTGAAAGTAGCCGATGATCACATGCGTTCAGTTAGAAACACAGCAGATAGAATTATTCAATTCGAATACGGAGAAGACAAAGTTGATCCTGCTAGAAGTAGAAAGGGTGAACCGTTCGATGTCAATCAAGTTCTAGACGATGCATTAGGAGGTGCTAACTGATGGTAGTAAAGAGTGCAACAAAAAAGAAGCTCATGGACTTGGGTATTGAAGAAGAATATGCTCATAAACTAGCTGATGATAAAAAATGGGATGATGTTAAAGTATTAACTTCATCACAAATTGCTCAGATATGTGGTACTGACTCAGGAACTGCTACAAAAATCTTCGAAGTAATGGCTGGTTCTTCCAAAGCTGCTCAGAGAGCAGCGGCTAGAATTGATAAGACATTATTGAGAAGAAAGACCGCTAGAAGGAGTAGAAGTTCTAAAAGAGCAACTTTACCCATCCAAACTTATGATTCGGAATCCAAAATGATTCAAATTCTCAGAGATGTTGATGTTGAATCTGAATTATATTCGCAATTGACTGATGCATCCGTTAAACTGAATGCACCTATGTCGCCGAGAATAATTAATGACCTAGTAAATGCTCTGATTGCAAGAGGTGAAACAAAATTAACCCCTTCTAAGGCAAAGAAAGTAGTTTCCTCAGCCAATGAACATCTCAAGGGTTCTAGAGTTGATCCACACGAAGCAGTTGGAATTACTACAGCTCAATCTATTGGTGAGCCCGGAACTCAGATGACTATGAGAACATTCCACTATGCTGGTGTGGCTACAGTAAACGTAACACAAGGTCTTCCACGTATTATTGAAATTGTAGATGCTAGAAAAGTTCCTAAAACTCCAACTATGAGAATCTATCTTGACGAAAATAATGCCAAAGGTAAACCTCTTCGAACTAATCAAAAATTAGTCCAAGAAATTGCAGCAGGATTGGAAACAACAACAACTCGTGACATAGCTAACATTGACGTCGATATTACGCAACGACATATTATCCTTTCACTCAATAATGCTAATCTTAGAGTTAAGAAAATGAACGGTGCTGAAGTTCGTGATAAATTATCTCGTGCATTAAGACTCTTCGTTCAAGCAGATAATGACGATAAACCCAAAACTTTGAAGATAATTCCTGGTGTTGCTAAGGAGGAAGAACTCGCTACCTTGTCTAGTGATCCACCTACATATACAGCTTTGCTTCAATTAGAAGAGAAAATCAAGAAGTTACGATTGAAAGGTCTTCCTGATATAATGAGGGCTAACGTACAAGGACCAAATGCTGAAACTGGTGAATACTATATTTCTACTATAGGATCTAACCTATCTAAAGTCAGCGAATATGCAGGAGTAGATAGATCTAGAACTTATACAAACAATATCACTGAAATTCATGATTATCTTGGCATTGAAGCGGCTCGTCAAGCAATAATTAATGAAATGCTTCTTACACTTGAAGGAGCAGGTTTAGATGTTGATGTTAGACACTTGTTGATGGTTGCAGATGTAATGACTAGTGAGGGAGAAGTTCGTGCTATAGGTCGTCACGGAGTTAGCGGCACGAAGCACAGTATACTTGCAAGGTCTGCTTTCGAAGTAACAGTAACTCATCTTCTTAGAGCAGGAATTATTGGTGAGAGAGATGAATTAAGAGGTGTCACTGAGAATATTATTGTTGGACAACCTGTTGCTTTGGGAACAGGTAGTGTTGACTTATTTTACATACCAGAGGATGCATAGGGGGATTTTTTATGGATTTAGCAAGACAATTAAAACAAGGAATTAGTACAGGAAATTTACTTTTCGGACAGAGACAAACAAAAAGTGCATGCNCAAAAGGCGATGCTAGAATGGTCNTAGTCGCTGCAAATTGCCCTAAAGAATATATTTCTGACATAAAACAAAATCATCCAGATGTAACACTTCATCAAGTTACTTTAGTGAATAGGCAACTTGGTGCAGCATGCGCCAAGCCATTTCCAGTGAGTGCTGTTTGTGTATTAGATCCAGGGCAGAGTGAATTACTTTCGCTCTCAATGAATGTTTGAATATCTTACAATATTCAATAATAGAGATTTTTTCTCTATATTGATAGTTCTTTTGAAGTGATGTAGGTATACCGGATGGTATGGAAGAAATTGTTCGAGCCATTCTCGATTCTCGAACAGTGAGTTTGGAGGCTGCTGAGAAAAGTTTCAATATTTATGGTTTTAAATGTCTAGGTGTGGCAGAAAAGCTAGTTGATATCGAAAATATTAATGATTCATCAGTATATATTTGGCATGTTAAGTCAGATATATTACCTGTTTCGAAAAATGAAATTGAAAGATGGTCCATTGACGCCCCAGGAGATAGGCATTGGATCTTAAGTGAAAGGGAAATCGATACTGATTTATTTAATATTTTTCCTGATGATTTCAAAGTAATTACTTGGGGGCCTGATAAATTATCTAGGTGGATTGGTGAATCTGTCCTTAGAGGCGATTTAATAGTGGATAGTAATACTCAGAATAGTATTTTACTAGAAAATTCCTCTAATCAAGACACCATAAATAAAGGGAAAAATCAACTTTTAACCCTCAATCCAATCATTGATTTAGAAGATTGGCTAAAGAATCAGCCATCAGGTTCACTCAATACGATTCCCGTACTTTTAGAAGTTAAATTATGGCATATTTCTGGTTTAATGATTGGTCCCAATTCGAATAAAGATACAAAAAAATGGTCTTTTATTGAAGATCCGTGGATGAATAATATTTTTCCTTTTTCCGAAGATCAAATTTTCGAAAACCCTCCAAATCTTCGCCAAATTCAGCCTTCTGAGTTAGAATGGTTTTCCTTGGAAATGCTCAAATCTAATCTTAGACCATTACTTGATTACAGGAAGAAAGAGCAATCAAACGATAGTGATGAATTAGTTAAGTCGACGATGCTTGAGTGGTGGAGAGTAGATATTCCATCATTAAATTTTGATTTTGAGTATGCCCAAATACCTGGATGGAATTTAATATTTGATGATGGTGAAGAAAAAATACTCCATAGTCATAACGGTAAGGTCTACAATTTATAGATTAATTTCTTTGTAAAGCCATTAGTTCTTCTGTTGATAGAGTATCTCCTGACATCAACCTTGACATTAAATCTGTAACTTCTAACTTACCACCATCATCATCTTCAACATTCCTCTCCTGCGCATTCATTGCCTTGAATAGATCTTGTATTGAATGAATACTTCTCAATGATACAACATATTTGTTGTGTAGTAAGTCTGCTTCTCTTTTAGATCGAATCACTCCTTCTTGAGAAGAATTAGCTTTTGCTCTCAATCTATCCACTTCCTCAGATAATTCTATCATTAAGTCATGAGATTCTTGAGCAGTAGTAACTGCATCTTCAACAAGTCTATGAGCATCNTCTTGTNATNTCGCTGCCTTCCTNATTTGTGATTCTAANTCNGAGAANANATTNTCNTTNTTTTNTTGTTTNACTTCTTTNANTTCTTGNTATAANTTTTTCATTTGNCGNCCNAAGTCTTTTTCTTTTTTACCTGGAAAATGNCCANGNTNAAATCTCATTTCCAANTTATTNATNTCAGCTTGNATAGTNCTTTCATTACGTTTCTTATCTNTTTTCTCAATTTTTTNNNGNTCNTCCANCAGGTTTTTTTTCTTGTAANTCNGCTCTAAGTTGNTTCAAAACNGTTGATCTTTCTGCACGAATAATTTTNAANTCNTTAACTTTAGAATTTGCNTCATCTCTNATTACTTTTTGATTTTGAACTTCNNNNATTAATTCNTTNACNTGTCTATTNATTTCATTNCTTTCNGTNAAATATTTTTTNACTTTAGCATTCCAACTATCCCTATCNTNNCGNAATTCAGANAGTTTCTCATCNAATGATGNACTTTTAGGTGTNAGNACNNCTCTNACNTCGTCAAAATCCATCATTNGCTAACACCTNNCANANTGTCCGAGTTAATACCCTCATATAAGGGCATAGGNNNGANNTAAAATGGCCAACTGCTCANTCATCTCTTTTAGAAACTCGTGAACNCAATCTTGCNCCTCCTCTGGCTACTCCAAGCCTTCGATGTTGTTTCTTTCCTTTATTTTTCTTAGATGATTTTTTCTTAGTTTTTTCGTTATTATTTTTTGTTAATTCTGCTAGGCCACCAGTTCGAAGCAATGCCCCTAATTCTTGCGTATTTAGAGAATCTCCACTCGTCGCTCTTTCTTTTACTTCTGAGATTTTTATTGGCTTACCTCTACTACTTGTTAATTTAAGATACGTTCTCAGACGATTAGATTCTTTCCTTAATGCCTTTCTTTCTTCAGAAATCTTATCTAATTGTGAATCAATTTTATTAATCCTTTTACTAATCTTCCTAACATCTGACCTATTCACACTGCTTGNATCTTTTTGTCCTTCTTGTGNCGAATCTATTTCCTTTCCTTTTGGAGATTTATTCCTTGTNGCATCTAACTCCTTAGTAATCTCTCTAATNTCTTTAATATGATTGACATAATCTTCATGAAATNTNTCTGAATCTTGTTTTCTTGTGTATGCTGCTTGAAGTTCGAAGAATCTTTTGAACATATCAATTTCTCTATGGAGTGTNGGTACTGCAGTCAAATCNTTATCAATAGTCACTAATCTCTGATGTGTTTCNGCCATCCATTCTGATAGAATACTAGATGGAGGCGGAATNGATACATTGACNNAATCTCTCTTNTTCCTAGCATCTTCTGCTAATTTTCTCGATTGATGAAATTTCTTTAATAAAACNCTTCTTTCATCNCTAATAGCNTCATTTTCGCCCACNGTTTGGCGTAAAGATTTTACAATTTCTACTTGATTTTTCCTTTCATTTCTCAATGATTTATGCTCNTCTTCAATTGTTCTAATTTCACGTTCTATTTTNTTTGATAATAACTTTACNTCTTTGTGTGATATTTCTTCTAAATCTGAAAAAANTCCTTCTTGAGGGTCTGAATCATTCATTCTTCTTCCTCCTTTTTNTNGTTATNANGAGATTTNNTNNTCTTTTTACTANTAGTTTTCTTTCTTGCNAAAGATGAATCTCCTCCTTCAGCNACCTTTCTTTGTGCAGANAATAAATCTTTGAACCCATCACCTAATTCACCAAATCCTTTATCCAATCTTCTCTCCCAATGTTCNACTGCTTTGTCGGACTGTGANAGCAATTCCCTTGCTCGATCTAATTGTCTTCGAATTTCACGCAGTTCATCTCTAATCTTTTTCTGTTTTTCATGTTGTGGTTGTGCTTTTTCCACTCCGTCAAGCATATTTCTGTGTGATTTNTCTGCTAATCTATANAGCGAGTTCATTTCTCTTCTTGCATCGATATATGTGACCATTTCAGGATTTAAATCTCTCCTTTGTTTAAGCCATTTATCATTTTCTTCAATCAGTTTTTTCCTTCTATCCAACAACTTTCTTTCAGCCTTATGATCCAATGCAGATGTTTGTATTTTCTTTTCAATATCTTCTATTTCTTCAAACATTTTTTCTTTCTTCCAAGAAGGGTCAAGATTAATCATTCCATCGTTTTGAATTAATTTTTCTCTACTTTCTTTGACTATTTTTAATAACTCATTTGCTTTTTTTTGAGCTTCATTCCTTTTTTCTTTTAAATCACTGACTTTCGAATTTATATTATTATTAATTTCTAATGCCTTTTTTGCTTTAGGTGCAAGATTTTGTTCTTCTGCCTCTAAAGTTCTAATTACTGTAGGTAATTGTTGTTTTAGCAATTGTCTTCGCGCAAGAAGAGACTTAGCCATCTCTTCCGGCGTGACTGCGAGAAGCTCATCAGTGTTCATAGTGTANGGGGCTNACGAAAGTTATCAATAAAGGTCACTATGTGACCNCGAAGAGGGGTTTCATTCATACGGTTGTTCTTGTCGAGTATAATCCAATGACCCGAAGAACAACNGTTTCNTCTTTGAAGGTTTTATTANTATTNTCAATAATAATGATTATTTTTTCTTCTAATACGTCNGCTNCAGANACNGATTTTGANATTTCTNNNGATAACACNTGGTCNGTTGAATATNTNGANGGAANTACANTGGAAAANACAGGNAATAATTCTGCATCNGATGGTGATNTCATANCATTNAAAATTCANGTTTTNAACACAAATCTNTCTTCNGAANATGCNTATTGGAGNTTTAGTTTTGGTTTTGNTGGNCAATGGTATGGNGGNAACTCAGGANTNTTAATNGGNAATNTGTCNACGAATGATNTNGAAATTTCTTTNGGNCCNGTTACTGANGGTTATNTTCTNTGNAAGNTAGAGNTTGATAATACNCTTGAAAATGAANTNCNNGAAATNAGANTNGGCNCNAANCCNGNAAATTTNTCNTNTGCNGGTTCNNATGAGATTGTTATTATTGGACAACCTATACATGTCGGTGATGAATTAACTGCATCAATATTGGTACATAATCAAGGCTCTATTAGTGATTCAGTTAGGCTAGAATTAACTAGAGATGATGGGACAACTCTTGTCAATGGAGAATTTATTTCAATTTCTCCTGGCTCTAGTAGAGAGGTTTCAGCTAACTTCATCCCGCTTTTATCTGGTTCTCTAAATGTTGATTGGAGAATTTCCTCACTAAATGGTGGTGTCGATGTTTCTCTTAATGGAAGTTCCGACATAGAAGTTAGAAACTCACAAGATATTATTGTGGAATTAGAAGAAATTTCTTGGGATCTGGAAGAGGGATTAGATTTGGATATTTCAATTTCTCTCAGTTCAGGATTAAATCGTAGTATGGGAGTGGAAATTTTTATGAAATCAGGAAATGAATATGCTGAGTTTCAAAAATTTAATATCGAAATGAATCCGGGTATAAGGAATATTAATTTGAATCTTGGTCACCCTGATGCGAGTCGATTAAAGATAGTTGTGAGTCCAAACAGTTGGCTTCCCTTGAATGGAGATGGAGAACTAATCATTGAATTAATTCCACCATTAGTTACCCCTTCAATATTGATTTCAGGTATGTCACCTACAACAGTTTCTTTGGGTGATACATTTACAATATCCTATTCACTTGAAAACACTGGTACTTCTGCATCATCTGCAGGATTATTGAGAGTAGTTGGTGTCGCAAATAACCTCGTTTTCACTGAAGTTTCAGTTCCTTCCATNGACCCTGGNANTGATTATTCNGGGNCAGTAGAATTCNNNTCTTGGGAATATTCTCAAACCATAGATATNGAATTCATTTGGAATATGGAAGATTTAANTGTNAAAAACCAAACNTCAGTAGTAGTTGACAGCGGGTCAAGTGCTAGNTTTTCGCTTCCATTTAGTGTCTATGCTGCAATCTATGGNGCTCTNTCTGGCNTTGCTATTGTTATGACTAGCCTAGTAATTTTNAGAGCGATTTCGCAACGAACACCTTCAACCAATTCTAAATTATTTAGAGGTGATTTCTTGAATAATAGGTTTNTAAAAAATAATGCNTCTNAATTAAAGAAAGAAGTNTCTTGCCCCTCATGTAATCAGAGNTTAAATATTCCAATTGAGCATAATGGCTCTGTGAAATGCCCTGCTTGCTCAATGCAATTCTCTCAAAAGAGTTTTACTCAAGATGAAATTGAAGATAGTATGAGCGTAGAAAAACCAGATGATGAAACTATTATTTCTGAGTATGAGGCATTATCGTTTACTGATCTACTATCGTGCCCAAAATGTGAACAAACTCTTAGAGTTGCTCTCGATAAGAGGCCTGTAAGGTCACGGTGTCCGGCTTGTAGAGTTGAATTTATAGCAAAAATTGGTTGAGGTTTAATATGTCTGATTTAAGTGAGTTTGAAGAAATGTATCTCAAACGTATTTTCGAGACTCACTTCGCAGAACCGGGTGAAATAGTAAAAACTACAAAATTAGCGGAACTCATGGAAGTAAGTCCTGCATCAACTACTGAAATGATTCAGAGACTTTCAGTTAGAGATTATGTGACATATATCCCTTACAAAGGATGTAGATTGACTTCTGAGGGATTTAAACATGCATCAAGAATTAAGAGAAGGGAAGAGTTGTTAAAAATTCTGTTAACGGATGTGATTAGATTTGATGGTGACATTGATTCAGTCGCCTGTAAGATTGAACATAGTATTGATGAGAATTTAGAAGCGTCTATTGATAGAATGTTAGGGTATCCGGAGAGAAATAAAGATGGAGTGATGATTCCGACTGTGGATCGAAGTATGATTACTTCTACAACAAATATTTTGCTACCTTTATCAGCACTTCCCGAAGAAACACCCTCAATAATAGAATTAATAAATTCTAGTGGTGTGGCTATCAAAACGCTAGAAAATGCAGGTATCAAAATTGGTAATTCTATAATCAAAAAATCAAATAAATTTTATTGTGATGGCTCTGAAATTGCCTTTTCAAGAGAATTAAGTTTCAAAATTATAGTTCGAGTTGAGTAGGTATAATTATGTCGGCTATTAGTGATGATTTTGATATTCTTTCGATTGAAGAGAACATTCAACCTCCTTCAGCACCAGAGATTGATGATTTTTCTAAAGAGGTTAATCAGGATGTAAATTTTGATTTAAACGCTATTCAAAGATTACAGGAATATGAAAGAAACCTTGTCAAGTTAGATCGCCTTTTTATCAGTAGAGGTGCCAGATTCATTTTGATAATACCAATTTTAGTAATTTTATTATATGGTTTTGCAGAATCGTTTACCGGTTCAGAACCCGACTGGTGGGTAAACCATGTCTTACCTGTAATTCCTTTCAATATCACCATAGAAGTAGGGTTTTATTATCTGGCATTTTTCTTTATCGTTGCAGATTTGGGTCTTCTATGTTTACTTTTACTACTCCTATCTGTTACAAGAAGAATTTTTAATATTCAATCAAATTATCTTACAAAGACGGGTTTAACATTCAAAAGTGCTCATGGCTATGCAGAGATGAAAGAAACTATAGAAGGCTCATTTAGACANGTTGTAGCGACTACTTTNCTAATGTTTCTTTCTGGTATATTTTTAATTTCGAGTCTTCAATTTTCTGATTTTGTTAGTGGAAACTCAGTTCTACTATCTTTTTCAACAGGATTTCTTTTATCAGGTCATGGTGTTCATATGGTATCTAATCGTTCGAGATTTAATACATGTGAAACNTGGGGCATGTTAGATTCTTTTTCACCACCNATACATCCTGCTTTATTGAAAAGACCATTTAGTGATGTAATTAGTGCTCATGTCGACCCGCTTCTTTCAGTACGTATTTCTGAATATTTACGTTCAATACAACATTCTGTTAATGAAGGAAATAATATCTCNGATTTACAAGAAAAACTACTCCATTTATTGCACNTAAGGAGGGCAGGTTATTTGGATGAAGANGATTTTCGTTCAGAACTTGGGGTGATGATGCCTCTNGATATTATTGATGAATTATTCCGTCATCCTGAATTGGGTGAAGAAACCTGGGATCGTTTAATCATTAGGGCGAGAGATAGGTGTGCATCTTTTTTCCGACTTCATGACCGTTTGAGAATGAAGATAGATTCTGGGCTTAATCACGATATCTGGTTCGATGTTGATATGGAAAATCTTGTGGTTGGTCAAGCAAATTTATTTGCTTATGTTTTGAATAATGGTTCTGAACCAGCGAATCTCATACTAAAAATCCAAACTCCTGATTTCAGACCTTCTGAATGTGTTTACAAACTCAGAGTAGATTCTAGTTACGAACTATTAAATCAGATTGATAACGACTCTTTTGTGCAGAAATTACCAATCATTATAAAATCTACAGAAATTATCTGGCAGAGCTTGTTGCCTGAAGAAACAGGAGAAGCTACTGTTACTGTAAGATTGGAGGATGAAGATGGTAACTTACTAAGTGGTAGAGTATTAACGGTACAAAATAGAGCAGATTTGTTCACAAGATTAAGAGTTTCAATCGGCGCAATCTTCTTAGTTGGTGCAGGAATAGCGATTATTTCACCAATATTACCTCTCTTTACGTCTCTTCTAGGTCTATGAAACGAGTAGTTTCATTGAAGAAGGGTTCCTCTCTCGGCAACCTTGTGAAGGATGAGCAGCCGAAGCCTGAGGATGATCTTAGAACAAGGTTGCATGCTATGGAAACAAAAATCCGTAGAATGAAAGAACAAAGAAATTCATTCAACGAAGATGCGCGAAGAGCGGCTGATTCAAGAAATGCATTACAGGAACAAAGTAAGGAAATTCGAGAATCAATTAAAGATAAATTAGATGAGCAAAAGAAAGTTAGAGACCAAGCCCAAATCTGTAAAGCGAGGAGAGATGAGATTCAGAAACAAATTAGAGAACTCATTAATCAAAATAGAGGGCGCAAAGATGATGCTAAAGGAACTAAGTCAGTAGTAATTGAATTGTCTGAGACAATTAACGAGATAGAAAAAATTGAGAATACTATGATGACCGATGGTCGATTGATTTTAGAAACAGAGAATAAATTACTGAAGAAATTAAAAGTGTTAATTTCAAAGAGAAATAAATTAATGCCAGCAGTAAAGGATTTCGAGGCAATAAATATCGATATAGGAGATATGGACGGTTCTATTAAATTACTTAAATCTGAAGCTGACAAGGCTCATCAAGAAATGATAGATTTCCATAAGCAAGCAGATTTAATTTGGGAAGATGTAAAGCCTATGCTTGCTGAAAGAGATTTCTTACGAGCAGAGGCAGATAGATATCATTTGGCATACGTGNCTAGCAGAGAATCCGCAAATGAAGTACATGAGAACATGAAGGAATTAATCAGCCAAGTAAATGAAATTAGAGATGAAATGAAAGCAGCTGAAGAAGAGCGTGTAAAAGTAATTAAAGATCATAATCAGTCTGTTAGAGATGCTCTAAAACTCCCTAGTGAAGACGAGGGAATGGCAGATTCCTTAGCGTCTCAATTAATCAATAGTGGATCATTAACACTGGGTGGTGTTTTAACTGGAGATTCTAAATCACCTGTTTCTAAAAATATGAGAGGGAAAAAGCAATTTCGTAAACTTGGGACAACTCGTGGTAAGAAATAATTACCATCCTCTTTTTTCCATTCTTACATCGAGAGTCTCAATTTCCAAACCGGGCATTGCTTCTCCAATCATNCTACTTGCTTCTGCTACTGAATCAGGNTCTTGANATCTATGAGTTGCTAGAACAATGGCTTCAGCNGTTGTCTTAGGATCAGAGCTTTTGAATATTCCAGAACCAACAAAAATTCCATCCATACCGTGATTCATCATTAGAGCAGCATCTGCTGGTGTTGCAATTCCGCCCGCTGAAAATGTGACGACTGGTAATCTTCCCATTTCTACTACTTCATGTAATATTGATTTGACTTCAGTCCTTAGTTCAGAGGTTTTTCCAAAAGGTGTTCTTGTAATGCTAATGTCAAATTCAGAAGCATCTGGCATTCTGTTAAATCCTTTCATAATCACATTCACCATATCCTCAATACCCTTTGAATCAGAATTTTTTGCATGAAAAATTTCTTCCTTAACTAATCTTGCATGTTGAACTGCGCTCACTACATTCCCGGTTCCTGCTTCCCCTTTCGTTCTGATCATAGCTGCACCTTCTGCAACTCTTCTAATGGCTTCTCCAAGATTNGTACAACCACAAACAAAAGGAATTGTNAAGTCGTTCTTTGCTATGTGATAAAACGGATCNGCTGGAGTTAGAACCTCTGANTCATCAATCATGTCTACACCAAGTGATTGTAGAACTTTCGCTTCATCATCATGTCCNATTCTAGCCTTNGCCATTACTGGNATGCTNGTAGTTTCTATAATTTCTTTTATCATATCNGGNTGGCTCATTCTTGCAACTCCACCTTGTGCCCTAATNTCCGCNGGTACTCTCTCCAAGGCCATTACAGATACTGCTCCTGCGTCTTCAGCAATNTGAGCTTCTTCNGGTGTAACTACGTCCATNATGACTCCACCTTCTTGCATTTTTGCNAATCCTCTCTTCAANAAGGATGTGCCATGTCTCATGTCNGTAAAGTTGAACCTTCCATTCATGACCATTCGTCATGGTTATCATTCATGAACCTATGTTCATAAAATNNTAATATTAAANTTTAATTATCTGCCANAACTGGAGANTCGCCCTCAGCTATTGGTAGGTCNGGTGCTTCNTTTTCATTCTTNTCTAGCCAATGTGCNTGCTCATCAGGTAAGTCNGTATCGGCAAANATTGCCTCAACGGGGCATTCTGGNATGCAAGCAGCNCAGTCTATACACTCATCAGGGTCTATTACAAGGTAATTTTCATGTTCTCTGAATGCTTCTACTGGACATACAGCTACACAATCTTGATACTTNTGCATNACACANGCCTCTGTTACTACGTGGGTCATAACNNACCGTNAGAAGTAACACATAAGAATACTTGTATTNACTACAATNTTCTAGTNTNATTATTCNAGNTTAATTANATCNTCAATTAAGTTTGTAATAACTTCTACNGTNGAATCTCCAGGGTATGATTCTATCTTGAATATCCCTTTGACTGTAGAAGAAATACTATTTCTTTCCGCTAAACAAATTTCACCTTTCACAAGTTCACTAAGTTTTAATCTCACATAAAAATTCTTATTTTCATCAATCCTTGGTTGGATGTTATTTTCTAAGAGTTCTTTCAAAACATCCTTCCCAAGCCTTCCCAGAGATTTCCTTGCACCTCTTTTTTTCATATTTTTTGCTAAAATAGTAAATTGTTGAGCACCGTGGAATGATTTATCTTTAGACAATTCTATAGAACAGTTGTCACCTGCAATCCATTTAACTGAATCCTGTATTAATTCGGTTTGATCCAATGCGCTAACATTAACTCTCCATGATACGCTATGCAAACTCATATCTATTCCTACAGCATTACAGTATTGAATGCCACGCTTAGCTAATATTAGCAACACCGTTTATTGCGTCTCGTTCATATACTGCATGAAAGTCGCACGGTTCGCAAACGGGGCAGCCCCCGGTAAATACGGAGTCGTTAAATATGGCAAAAGGAGCATCAGCAAGAGCAGCGGCACGTAAACAGAGAGACAAGTGGAAGGCAAAGCGCTGGTACACAATCAGGGCTCCTAGAACTCCTTGGTCATTTAGAGTGATAGGAGAAACTTTGTCTGAAGAACCATCTCAATTAATTGGTAGAAACTACGAAGTTATTCAAAATGAGTTAGATGGTGACTTTTCAAAGATGCATGTGAAAGTTGTTTTCAAAGTTACAGATGTTCTTGGTAACGATGCAATCACGGAATTTGTAGGCCATGAGTTGCTCAAAGATCATGTTCGCAGACAGGTAAGAAGGGACCGTGGTAAAATTGATGACACTATTGATGTTGTTACAGAAGATGGATTCTACGTTCGTTTCAAGCCATTAATGATTTCTAGAGCTAGGATTAAGTCTAGTCAAAAACAACAAATGCGTACTATTGCTAGAGATATTATCTTGACTACTGGTGCAACATCTACATGGTTCAAACTACAAGCAGCAACTCTTGATGGAACTCTAGAAAATAAAATCAAAGAAGCGGTTTCAAAAATTCAACCAGTTCGAACTGTGGTTATACGACGTACCCAACTGATTCAATCAGGTGTGTTAGTTGAAGATGGACCAACACTCGATGAGATNCATGCTCAAGANAANGAACAAGAATTAGAAGCTAAGTCATTAGAGGTTAGTNGAAGAAGAATCAGATGAAGAAGTNGTTAATGAGGAAGAAATTGAATCNGAATCCTCNGAAACNGTTGAAGTAGATTATTCATCTCTCACTGTTAGTGAATTAAAGGAATTACTCAAGNCNGCAGGNAAACCNGTTTCTGGTAAAAAAGCAGAACTTATTGACAGACTTAATGAGTGATTNTTAATAACAAAGAACACCACCTCTTATTGAGAGGGAAGTTATGTCTCGTATTGCNGTGATTTGTGGTACAGGTATGAGTGAACTAACTAGTAATTATGTAAAAAGTTNCAATTCAGATATTTCCNTANTAAGAATAGAATCAGAATGGGGTGAAGTTCCCATATCTGTAATCNAAANAAAACAGCATCGAATTTTCATATTAGATAGNCATCATTCATCNTCCGATTANCGTACTCCGCCTCATATGATTGANCATAGAGCNAATATATTTGCAATATCTAGTTGTAATCCAGATATTATCTTGAGTNTAAACTCTGTAGGGACTATGAGGNATGATTTCCCTCCCGGNGATATAGGNATTTCGAAAGANATTATTGATTTNACTCAGTTTCCTTGGACATTTTATGATGGCGATGCAGTACATTCAGATAGAACNAATCTCTTNGATTATGAAGCAATTGAATGTTGTTATNATACACTNGATAGTCTACAAAAAAATGTNGTTAAGNANTTAATAGTTGCACAATGTGTAGGNCCTCAATTCGAGACNCCATCTGAAATTGACGCTTTAGTTAAACTTGGTGCNGATGTAGTTGGNATGACATTAGGGCCNGAACAACGATTAATTTCTGAAATTAATACCCCTCATGTNGCTCTAGCCTGCTCATCNAATTGGGCTGCGGGTAGNACTCCTGGAGACCCCCAAGCAGAAATTGACCATGAAGAAGTAGATTNAATGGCATCATCAATGAGAGAAAAAATTGTCAATTGTATTNATGCTTTANCTNAATTATTCTAGAAATNACATACAATAAATTGATGACTCATNTCCNTTGAGTCTGTTTATGTCACCACTGACCGTTGAGGATTGGATGAATTTTGANAATTTTAGTAATGAAGAAAGATCATGGAATATGATGATGCAAAAGGTAGCCGCTTTCCATTCTAAATTTGATTTTGAGAATCCTGTAAACAAGGGNCATGACATGGGTTTCAGATTAGCTTTAACNGTNGANGAATTAGGCGAATTCNCAGCAGCCATCACTAANGAAAAACCTTCTGAAGAAGCCGCTGAAGAGTTAGCAGATCTCTTGATATTAATTTTGGGGCATTCACTAGCATTAAAGATTGATTTATTTAACGAATTTTGCTCTAAGATAGAGAAAATAATGGATAGACCTGCTATACATACCAAATTAGGAATCCGCGTTACAGAGTACAAAAATGAATAAACACATGCTTATTAACACAAGTGCCAATTAGGAGATGATGAAGTTGACTAAAATATCTGTGATAATGACTGCTTTGTTTCTATCTAGTTTGTTCATTGGGTGTGTAGGTGCATCAGATATTGATTCTGATAATATCGCCGACGAGAAAGATAACTGTGTAGATGTTTTTAATCCAAATCAGTTAGATTTTGATGGAGATAAAATAGGTNATTTATGTGATTTTGACGATGATAATGATGATTTCCCCGACGATATAGACTCACACCCACTTAACCCTCAAGAATATAATGATCTAGATAATGATGGAATTGGGGACAACTCAGATAATGATATTGATGGTGATGGGGTAGATAATNCTCAAGATCATTACCCATACGACCCCAATGAGAAATGGGATACTGACTCTGACGGTATACCTAATGGAGTTGATTCTGATGATGACGGTGATGGATGGGATGATTCTGTAGACCCATTCGATTTATCTCCGGTGACTTCACTAACGGACGACGGTCCATTCAATTCAGGCACAATGGATTTAGTATTCACATCCTCTAGGGGCCATGAAATAATCATACAAGTTTGGTACCCAACTAAAGAAGAGTCAGGTGAAAAAGTAATTTACAATAATGTGTTACCTGGTTTTGCGTTAGACGACTCATCACCAGATTGTTCTGAAACAAGACCAGTTACAGTTTACAGTCATGGATTCCCAAGTATTAGGTGGGGTTCAGCNTTTTTGATGGAACACTTAGCNACACATGGGTANNTTTCAATCGCTCCTGATCACAAATTCGGNACTCTTCTTGATGCTAATCCAAATAANCTTGGAGAAATNTTACTAAATATGCCAGTAGANATGAAAGAAAGTTTTGACTGGTTGGTTAATCAAAATCAAGCGAATAATGAATTTAATGGATGTATCAATCCTGATGATGGATATGTTGCGATAGGTCAGTCTACAGGTGGATATGCTTCAATGATGGTTTCTGGTGCTGAAATATATGTTTCAGATTTAATTTCAGGTTGTGATATTGGTAATCCTATTCACTGTAATGCGATAGATTATATTTCCGAGAATAATATTGATAGCGAAAAAATTAGTTTTTCAGATAATAGAGTTAGAGCAACAATATTATTATCACCTTGGAATGGTTCAGTATTAGATTCGGGGATATCAAATGTAGGAGTTCCTACACTAGTGTTAACAGGCCTGGTTGACGATACTACAGTGATTTCAGAAGTCACTAACACATCAATGAGTTTAGGAGATTCCTTGATTAATTTTGGTATTTTTAATAACTCAGGTCACTATGCCTTTGCACCAATAGGTTGCGCAGTTAGAGGTTGTGATGGTTTATTAGATATTAGCGATTCTACGAATCTAGCNAACCAATCTTCAATTATCTTCTTAGCACAATTATTTTCTTGGCCAGAATCAGAATCTTACCAATTTCCGGATTCAGAACATATCTCTTGGAAGTATGATTAGAAGTAATCAATCTTCATTTAGTGAGGGTATAATACAAATTTCTGGTTTTAGAAATATTTTGTGCCTGTTTTTCGAAATAATAATATAAACCAAATCTCTAATTGGGAGAGGAATTAGCCAACATAAAGGATATAGAATTCTATAATTCCACTTCATATAAAGAAGACATCTTATTGCAGCGGCAGATCTGAAGTACGAAACATCATTAATAACCAAATAAACTGTATCTGCATTTTGTTGATTAATTGGTAATTTTTGAATTATTTTTTTTCCCTCTTTACTATCATTTGTCAAAAATGAAATACCTCGAGGTTCTCTTAACCTTGGACTTAAAAAAATTGCTAGTCTATTACATAGGCCACAGTCTCCATCAAGGATTAATGAGGCTCTATTCATTTCCTTCCTCCTCTGTTGATTCAATATTCCAAGTTAGAACTTCTACTCCCTCACTTACATGTACAAGTTCCGGTTTTAGTAAATCCTTGACCCCTAAATTATATGACTCTGTAAGTGTGTTTTCAATTAAATTAACCTCGCCAATTCTAAATTTCCAAGGCTCATGGTACGTATAAGCTCTACAAATCGATCCTTTATGATTAACATATAAACAGTATCTTTCGAAAAGAAATTCTTCAAGACTATTTTTTTCCGCCTCAAATAAAATTCCTTTCGAGAATGATTCACCATTTAGCGAAACTCCATTTTTTTTCCTTATTGATTTCCATTTATATCCTCCTTTATCATTTGATTGAAAGTCACACTTTGAATATCTGTATGGAAGGCTGTATGCATAAGGTGCGTAAATACAGGTAATATGACTTTGAGCATCCAGCGTCAAGAAATATACTCCACTTTTCCCATTTTTTGTTACATATGCTCTGATATTAAACTCTGGGAAATTAGAGATAAATGATAAAGATGGAAGTTTTCTTGGCCTCACATTTTCCATTCGGAATGGGATTGTTCCAATGTATGCTTTACCGTTAAATAAATCAATTTCTAAATCNTCAGGGATATGAGCACGGAGNAAATCTGGATNAACTTCCCAATGCATGAATGTCAAATCAACCCATTTTTGTTCNAGAGAATGCTTCCTTTCCGGCATAGGGAATGGTAAATGGTCAGTTCTCATAATAAATGGTTTAGAATAGCCTACTTCAACTTATGCTGTGTTTACATTAGACATATTCTATTTTTTAACAAGTTTTTTCAATATTGAATAGGTTGTATCGTATTCATTGCTATCATCACTAGGGATTTTTTCTATAATCTCTTCTTTCCATTCTAGCCAATTTAGGTCTGGGAAATTAATATTTCCACTGTTTACTGTATTGACTCTTGTCAAATGAATCTCATCGATTTTATCTAGGTATANTTTATAAATTTGTGCTCCACCTATAACCCAAAATTCTTCACATCCGTTCGCATAAGCTATCTCTATAGCCCTGCCTGGATATAATGCCATTTCTGCACCTTCACATGACCATTTTGTGTCTCTGGACATTACTATATTCAGTCTTTCAGGAAGGGGTTTAAATTTAAATGGTAATGAGTCCCATGTTTTCCTCCCCATTACGACGGCATTGAATCCATCTGCGACTGTTAGTTTTTTGAATCTCTTCAAGTCACTAGACAGCCTCCAAGGAAGCTCTCCATCTTGTCCAATGATACCTTGATCATCCATTGCAACAATCATCATGATTTTCATCTATCTACCTCAAATTGATATTGGAGCAGAAATATGAGGATGATGTTCATAATCTACAATTTGAATATCTTCGGACTTAAAATCATCAATATTATTGATTTCGGGATTAAGGATTAATTTTGGTAGTCTTAAAGGCTTTCTTGAAATTTGTAGTTTCGCTTGTTCAAGATGATTCGTGTAAAGGTGACAGTCTCCTCCAGTCCAGATAAACTCTCCCGGTTTAAGTCCACAAACTTGTGCCATCATACATGTTAGTAAACTGTATGAAGAAATATTGAATGGTACACCTAAAAACGCATCAGCACTTCTTTGATACAATTGACATGACAGTTCACCATCTCTTACATAGAACTGGAAAAATGCATGGCATGGCATTAGAGCCATTTTTTCTAACTCGCCCACGTTCCAAGCAGAAACAATAATTCTTCTTGATTGAGGATTTTCTTTGATTAATTCGATAGCATTCTTAATTTGATCAATTATTTCACCCTCATTAGAAACCCATTTCCTCCATTGTTTTCCATATACAGGTCCTAAATCGCCATTTTCATCTGCCCATTCATTCCATATTCTTACTTTATTTTCTTGAAGATAACTAACATTGGTATCTCCAGAGATCATCCATAAAAGCTCGTGTATTACACTTGGCCAATGAATCTTTTTAGTTGTAATTGCGGGGAAGCCATCGGTTAAATCGAATCTCATTTGGTGTCCAAAAATTGACTTGGTACCTGTACCTGTTCTATCCTCCTTACTCCCTCCTTCTTCTAGGATTCGACTTAGAAAATCTAGATACTGCTCCATCTTATTATGGCGGTTAGAGTGACAGTCTTTGAATGATACTCTCTATTAGTCACTTAAGGTGCTCCATTAAGTCTTAGAGTTTCAATAATTTGATCAGTAAATTTTCGATAAATTTTCTTCATCTCCGCTCTCTTTTCATCTTCGTCTTTTGATAAAATCCCTTCGATTTTTGAATCATCAAGATCTCCTCCCGAGGGGTTAGACAACCATTCTGCAAAAGTAATAGATTTTCCAATATGGACATCAATTCTTTTCCACGGTTTAATCATTAAACTCCCTGGCTTCATAAAATTTCTTGCTCCTTTTATTGAGATTGGAACCACAGGGGTCAATGGAAACTTTGCTGCTAACCTTGCTGCACCAGTTTTTCCAGGCTGTAAAAATGGAGGTTGACTATTCCTCGACCTTGTTCCCTCTGGAAATATTCCCATTGAACCACCGGACTCGAGTACATCGACTGCTTTTTCTAATGCATTATCAGAACCGTTCCCTCTCGCAGTACTTATNTGGCCTGTACTCTCCATTAATACCTTAGTTGCATGTGATTCGAAATGTTCNTTTTTTGCCAAGTAATGAACGGGTCTTTTNGCGGCAACAATTTTCAAAAAAGGGTCNACATGAGATGTGTGGTTGGCNACGAAAATTNCAGCACCATTTNNTGGTATTNTCTCTAACCCGTGATAATGGATATTAGTTATTGCCCTAAATGGTACCGGCAGAATAAATAAAAGAATTTTATACATCAAGGGAGTTTTAAATTTAGATTCCCCTCCATCTAAACCAACTTCATTAGAAATTAATCCTAGGCTTTTATNTGATAGCATCCATATCAAACGGGGAAGTAGATTAGACTTATTGCTTTCGACTTGCATTACAAGGTTTAATCTCATAATCCTAACTCGGAATATTATGGGAGTACGGCCTGTAGGTGTATTTCTCGTGGTAATCTTCCTTACTCCAGTTTTGACTCCTACAGTTATGGCTGATTGGGATGATGACAATTGGCTTTGGAATTTAATCGGCCCAGAAAGACTTGAACATGGAGATGAATTCGCTTGTCATGGCTATGAAGGATTAGATATTAATTATGATAATTCAGTAATTGAATCCTGTAAAAATTATTTATCTAGTCATACTAATTCNTCGCGATGGGGTTCAGAANCNATTTCTTTTGGTGTNCCCGATATTATTACTAATTCTACAATTTCTTCATTAAAAGAATCAGGATTTATTATTCTTGGAGATAATTTGAAAACCGAAACTGAGGGTTTCTTCATCGTTCAAAGGAATGGAGGTAGTCTTGAGAAAAATGTAGCAGATATTGGTTTGTTAGAATCCGCAGAAGAAGATTCACTTATCTCAATATATTGGGAAGCCAGAATCTTTGATCTTAAAGTCAGAGAAGATAAGCCAGCTATTGATTTTTTAGAAAACCAAAACATATGGTATACTACTTGGGGTGAGTGGTTTAACCACAATATATCTAGTTCAAGAATCTTAATAGACTCGTCTAATTATACTATTAATCTAGAATTGCCAATAAATTCTGATTCAACTTGGAATGTACCTGGTAGCTTAATGATAAATACAGAGGCTAATGTTTCTAGTGTCCANTTTGGAGATGGNGAAATTTTCCCCTTGCTTACACCGGANACCAAATCTCTACGAGAAGGTTGGAGATNAACNGANGAAGGNATTATTATTTCAATTTCTCCNGGTGACGAGGTAGTTATNCAGTTGGAACAAAACCTGTCCTTTTCNCACAGTCCTTTGAAAACTTTCAATGATTTACACCATAGTGTCACGGTTGTGGGNCATCATGTAAAAAATNTACATGAATGGGCATCGGACTTCTATGATTCTCCTTTATTATTTACATGGTTAATTGAAAGGCCGGCTGCATTAGAAATGGATTGGAGGCTACCGATAATAGCGATTGCAGTACTAATCGCAACTCCTTTAACAATCAAGTGGCTTGTTGCCAGGGATAAATCGATTAGAGAATCATAAGATTATTCCGGGGCCACTGATATCTACCCCCTCATCTTTGAGTGATTGAGAAACATTTGCAATGACTTCATTGGGTAAGCTTTCCGGCGGGTGTACGCCAACTTGAATCAAATCTGGGTTAGAAACCCATTGCTTAACACACGATGCTGTTACTAGCCCTGTAGTTCTAGCCATAGAAGAGTTCTCATCTTTTCCTTTATCATATACTGTCCAAGTCATATTCTCACCATTCATACAATTAACTTTAACTTCCATCCAAGTAAATTCACTGCGTGATTTATCAAACTTCCAGTCTTTAATCAACTGTCTTTGGTCCAAAACATTCGCATCTCTCTCATCAATATATCTCTGAATATGGCCTGGCCATCTTACCGTATATTCAGTCATATCTTCTGCGGGAATAGTACTGAGTAAACTTCTGAGNCCATCNGTTAAGAAAGATTCCATTACTCCTGCCTGCTTCACATTTATTTTNTGAATGTCAGTTAACGCAGGCAAAGTTATTATTTTNCCCGATTTAATTATTCTAGCAGGACGAGTATATTCTGCAATTACATCATTAGGTGAGAATGGCGCCATATAACTCCATTTCTCGTCTCTTTCTACAGGATTACCTCCNACTCTTATTTCTGCATTAGAAATTCCTCCNCCNAATCTCGAAGCATATGCTATTAGCATNTTAGAAAAACCGGGGGCNATCCCAACATCCCACAGAATTTTTGCTCCNGAATCAATAGCNTTTTGATTAAGTGAATCTGGNGTAGTTTCACTGAAACTCAAATCAATNACTTTCTTACCTCTTGAGACAAGTATTTCTGTAGCTTTAAATCCAAGAAATCCNGGTAACATATTAACATATATNTCATCATTTTCTGANGTATTTTTACAATATTCTATNGCATCTGTAACNTNTATTGTTAAGTNATCATTATTGCTAAATTNTCCNTTNTCCTCAATATCTATAAGATTGATTTTCATTTTTTCTTCTAATAATTTTTTAATNACAAAAGAGCCTACGAGNCCCGAACCCAAACAGTGTATTATTGTCATTGTATCTAACTTCCGTCGTTATTGATTAGNATGCTAGATGGGCTTATTTCTAATGTTTTATGCGTAGCCTTGATTGAGGGGTTTACACACGACCATGTATGACAAGTGGCTCTCGCATAGACCCCTGGTCGTCTCAACAGTCTACTGACTATGAAAGAATTAGAGATAATTTNGGNCTNAGTGANATTGANATNTCTAAANTNCCTANTCCTAATCTTTTACATAGAAGAGGTATTATTTTCGCTCATAGAGGTTTAGATACAATCCTTGATCGAATTAATCATGGAGATAATTTTGGCGTTTTGACTGGATTAATGCCTAGTGGAAAAATGCATCTCGGCCATAGTATGGTAATTAATCAAGTCAAATGGTTCCAAGATCAAGGAGGAGATGTGACAGTTACAGTCGCAGATTTAGAAGCTCTTGCTACAAGAAATGTCTCATTGAAAGAAGGAAGAAAAATTGCCCTTTCAGAATATGTAAATAATTACGCGGCAATGGGACTTGATCCTGATAAAACTAATATTTACTTTCAGAGTATGAGACCGATTGTTCAAAGATTGGGTTTTACATTGGGGCAGAAAACAAATATTTCTGAGTTCGAGGCGATCTATGGTTTTTCTGGTGATACTAATTTAGCTCATGTTCAGGCCCCATTAGTTCAGGCAGGAGATATTGTTCATCCACAATTAGATGAGTATGGTGGATTAAGGCCAATTGTAGTACCAGTTGGTGTAGATCAGGACCCTCACATTCGTTTAACCAGAGGTCTAGTCAGTAAAACCAACTGGTTTAATGTTAAAAATCGTAAGAGTGGGGGGCTAACAATCGGTTTATCAATTCAAGAAGAAAATAAAAATTTAATGGGGGTTTCAAGTAATGGAAGCATTAATCGTGACGTTAGAAATCAGTTATTTGATAAACTAAAATCTTCTTTAGTAAAACTTGGATTTGCAGATATAATGTCAAATCCTAAACATGGTACTATCGAGATTCCCGGTGCGACAATTCTTGATAAATCTAAGATACAATTATCACTTTTAACTCTAGAAAGAAATATTGGAGGTATGGGATTAATGCCCCCTTGCTCGACCTATCATCGTTTTGTAGTTGGTATGACTGGCGATAAAATGTCTTCTTCTAAGCCNGAAACTACCATATTTATGGACGATTCTATTGAAGATATGTCTAGAAAAGTNAAACGTGCTTTTAGTGGTGGTCAGGCAACAGTCGAAGAACATAGAAGATTNGGTGGAGATTTATCAAAAGATGTTGCGTATCAATATCTGCAATATTTCTTNGAAGAAAGTGACAAGGAGTTAGAATCTATTGGGCGTGATTATGAATCAGGAAGGCTATTAGCCGGTGAAATCAAACAAATATGTATAGATAGAGCTACTGAATGGTTGGCTGATTTATCTGAAAAAAGAAATCAATGGTCAGATAGAATTGAAGATTTTTTATCCATTGATTCTAGATTATGATTAGACTTCTTCTGGGCTAAAAATAGGGATGCTAGGGCCAACTTCTAATTCATCCAATTCCTCAGCTGTCAAGTCTCTAGATACTGCATCTCCNTGTAAAATTTGACTATGTCCCATNGGGTCTAGAAGAACTATCTTAACCNCTAAATCTCCACTCTTGACTAAATTNATTCTTTCTAGCAATGATTCACATTTTTCAATAATATCCTTTTCATCATAAGATATTGATTGNCTNTACATTAATTGAATTGCNCCCTCAAATCTATTCAACACTCCTTCGACATTTGATACATATCCNGTAGTGGCTCCTCCNGGATCAACNTCTAAACCCAATTCCTCAATTTTTACAGTACATGATGAAGATCTAACTATTCTAACGGATANCATTTCTGAATCNGAAATATCTAAACTCCATGCACCNGGTTTTTTTCCTTCAGCAGGTATGAAATCAGTATGTTTCCATCCGCATNNNGGGCANAAAATNGTTAACTGTGTATGTTCTCCNAAATAAGGTATTTCGGAAGTATGTGCNATCATTGTCAACCCCTCTTCTGAAAAACAAATTGGGCAAGGTTGTTCTACTTTACTTTCCATATTNTCATCTCAGTTAGAATTTGAATNTATATTATTAGAACCATAATCTGGTGGTAGAAGCAATAAGCGATTATGTCCTAANCCGAAAACAGTTCCTTTAATNTCATCTTCAATNAATTTTTGTAGTTTAGACACNGCAGTTTGTAACTCTATTTCTCGATTAATTATTGAACTCATTTCAACTATTACAATGTCTCCATCTGCGATCCAATCCATTATCATAGGAATTCCTGTAATATCTTCAAGACTTGCTCTATGAATTATTGTGTCGTTGGAAAGTTTTGGAACAGGTGCTTGAGGATACCTCTCGCCAAGATCATGGTAATCTTGCTCTACATCAATTGAATTATTACTATTATTTGGTAAACTTGGCATTTCTATCCATTTAGGCTCATCCGAATCCTGTTTTGCCACATTCATCCGCAGTAGTAGTTATACTTGACTTATGCGATAGAAATATTCTCAAACATTCCTTTTTCTTTTCTTTCGAATATTTTTCATGTTTCTATTCCGTCGCATTGATAAAGGGGTTCATTTTAGTTGATAACGCTGAGAGGACTTCCTCTTATGGCGGTGAATAAAATGCACGCGACAACTGATGCAGTAAAAACAGGTACAAGCACTATTGGAATTACCTTTGATGGTGGAGTTGTTGTTGGTGCGGACCATAGAGCAACGATGGGTCATTTCATTGCAAACAAGAGTGTTCAAAAATTATTCCAAATCTCTAATAGCATCGCCCTCACTACTGCCGGTTTAGTTGGCCACGCACAATCTCTTTCTAGGACATTAGCTGCCGAATTAAAGTTATATGAATTAAAAGAAGGTAATGCAATGACAGTCAAGGGTGCCGCCACATTAACTGCTAATATTCTAGTCGGTAGACCTCATTACGTTCAATTACTAATCGTCGGTGTCGATTCTTCAGGTTCGAGTGTTTACAGTATCGATTCGGCAGGTGGTTCAATACCTGACGTATATTGTGCAACTGGTTCGGGTTCACCATACATGTATGGAGTTCTCGAAGACCAATTCAAAGAAGGAATGGATGAGAAATCAGCATTAAAAGTTGCAGCTAAAGCTCTGCTTGCATCAGCTCAGAGAGATGCAGCAAGTGGTAATGGAATGGATTTAGCTGTAATAACCGCAGAGAAAGGATTCCAACAACTTTCAGTTGAACAAGTAGACAATCTTCTTTCTTCACTTTAATACTCACGTCGCACAGCGCAATTCTCCGATATTCGGAGTAATGACACTGACGTGGTTAACCCAGAGGTACCATTATGAGACTGTCTTATGCTGAATTAAAAAAGAAAATAGCAGGAATTATTCCTAAAGATATTGATTATGAAATTGATCTTGAAGCAGGTTCTATTTCTATAATTACAAAACAACCCGAGAGATTTGTTACCTCTACTGATAACTTGACCGTAAAAATTGCAAAACAAGTGAAAAGACGTATTGTAATCAGGCCTCATCCAGATATTCTTTGTGATGAAAAAGAAGTACATGATGCAGTAAATGATATTATACCACCAGAAGCAGAAATTAGGAAGATTTGGCTCGACCCTGCTTTGAGTGAGGTAATCTTAGAATGTGATAATCCTTCAGATGCTGTAGGTCCTAAAGGGGCAAATATTCAATCACTCAGAGATAAAATAGGTTGGTTAGTTAAAGTGGTTAGGGCCCCATCTATTGAGAGTAGAACACAACATGACATTCGTCGTTATCGTAAGGAAATGTCCGATGAGAGAAAATCTCTGCTTAGGAAGTTTGGCACTAGAATTTATAGAACAAAACGCCCTGGTGAACCTTGGGTTAGAATTACTGCACTCGGATCATACAGAGAAGTTGGTAGGGCGATGCACCTAATTACAACAAATGAGTCCAAGGTTTTAGTTGATTGTGGTGCTAAACCAACTTCGAATAAGAATGAGGTTCAACCATTCTTTTCAGCTCCCGAATTAATGCCTTTGGATAATTTAGACGCGATTGTTATTACTCACGCTCACGTAGATCATATTGCAATGCTCCCAGTATTATTCAGATATGGTTACAGAGGGCCAGTTTATTGCACCCCTCCCACTAGAGATTTAATGACGCTTTTACAAATTGATTATGTTAAGGTCAGCCAAGCAGAAGGGAATGAAGCACCTTACTCTAAAGCAGATATTCAAGAATGTATCAAACATGTTGTTGATGTGAATTGGGGAGAAAAAACTGACATAGCTCCTGACGTTAAAATGACTATGGAAAATGCGGGTCATATACTTGGATCATCTAGTGTTTATATGAATATTGGAGAAGGAAATGATGAACATAAAATATTATTTTCTGGAGATATTAAGTATGAAAAATCGTGGCTATTTGATGCTGCAACAGTCAGGTTTCCCAAAGTAGATACTTTAGTGGTAGAATCAACTTATGGTGGTCCTCAAGATATCCAACCAACTAGGGATGCTGCCAGTCATGAACTTCAGGAAATGATAATTGATGTAATTGGTAGAGGTGGAAAAATATTTTGTCCAGTATTCGCTGTTGGCCGTTCTCAAGAGGTAATGATTGCTATTGATGAATTATTTAAATCTGGTAAAGTTTCTCCGGTCACTGTTTGGTTAGATGGAATGATTTCTGAAGCCACAGCGATTCATGCCAGCCATCCTAATTTCTTGAATAGAGATTTACGGAAGAAACTTCTGAAAGGTGGAGAACACAATCCGTTCCATTCTAAATGGTTTAAGACAGTTGAATCCTATCAACAAAGAGAATCTATTCTCCTAGACCCTACTCCGTGTATTGTTTTAGCCACAAGCGGGATGATGACAGGTGGTCCAATCGTTGAATATTTCAAGCATTGGGCTCCCGAACCTAACAATACACTTTGTTTTGTAGGATACCAAGCTTCCGGAACTCTTGGTAGTCGTCTCAGAGATGGGCATTCCTCAGTTCCTTTAGTCGATAAAGGACAAACTTTGATGGTTGATGTAAGGTGTTCTATGAGGAAAATAGATGGTTTCAGTGGTCATTCTGATAGGAATCAATTAATGGATTATGTATCTGCTTTGAATCCAACTCCAAGAAAAATCATCTGCCACCATGGTGATGCTCAGACATGTAATGCCTTCCGCCAAGGCCTCCGTGAGAAATTTAGAGTTCAAACATATGCTCCTGCCAATTTAGAAACATTAAGATTGTTATAATTAGAGTATTGGAATGTCAAATCCTATTTCTAGAGGGTCTTCGGCTTTTTTTTCTATATTATTAAAATCTTCATTTTCTATAATTAAATCTTTGATATTTTCTTCCCCTGATTTTTTCCCATTTGATTGAAAAGAAATTATTATCAATAATGGTATTGGTATCATCAACAGAATGGCCCATGAATAGATTGATTCTCCATTTGAATCTACAAATAACTTTGCTGAAAGAAGGATTAGAATAGAGAATATAAGCCATGAAACAGTAACCCTGCCTCGTTTCATGATTCGCCACAAGCATCTTCATTCATGAATTGTTGTGAAAGTAAATATAAGAAAACTCTTGTACTGCCACTTTCTGAGATAATCATGACCATGCAATACAATCTCATTAAATGCTCATGTGGATTTTCGTTTGGCTCTACAAAATCGAAAAATAACTATTGCACTAAATGTGGGTCAACCAGTAATCTCAAACTAATTGAAAGATTTGATGATGCAGATAAATTAGGGAGGGCTATTTCTTTTGCAAATATTCCTGATGAGATAAGTGATGAATTGATAAAAAAAATCAACAAAAAAGAATCTAAGAATAAAATAGCCAAGATCAATAATGAAAAAATTCTAGGTGGATTATCTGTCTTGAAAAAAGTAACAGATAAAGATGGTAATTTGACCAAATCCAACCTAGACAAGTATCTTTCCGACGAAGGCCTCATTGAATCGTCTAGTGAGTACCTAATTGGTCAAGCTGAGGTACAAGGTTTCTTAATACGAGTCGATGAAAATACATGGAATTGGTTGAGTTAAGTTCTTGACAGATAGTTATCTCGGCGTATTACTCACAGGGCCTGTGGGTTAGTCTGGTCTATGCTTGTTCGTTTGGGACGAACAGACTCTGGTTCAAATCCAGNCAGGCCCACCACTATGTAAATACGTGTTGTATTCTTATTTNCCGAGTGATAATATTGCTTCTTTATCGAAAAGACTCACTGAATTACGTAGTGCATTTTCTTTTGTAAACCATTTTGCTTCTTCAATCTCTCCCTTTTTAGGAGTGATTTTTTCGATTTCAATATCGGTTTTAATTATGTAGGTAAATGATAGCCAATTTATTCCCTCAGAAGTGAAAATATTTTGTTGAATAAAGACTCCATCTTTACCTTCTCTCTTTTCACCTAATTCTCCTAGATGGTCTGAGATTTCAATGTCAATCCCTAATTCCTCTTTAGCCTCTCTAATGGCAGCAGATCTTGGATGTTCCCCGTAGTCAACAAAACCTCCAGGTAGGGTCCAACATCCTGTGAAAAAGCCTCTACTTGCTTTAGCCATCAAAATCATTCCTTGTTGATTCTCTATTATAATTTTTGAAACTACTCTATGTATTGTACGGTAAACAGATTCCCTGACTACTGGGTCAACTGCATTATCACTAATCGCTGAATCTTTCCACGCCCAATTTTCTGGCCAATCTATTTTCGGCATACCGATAATAACTTTATACTCAACATTTGCAAAATAAATTAAGTTCTCTCTCTTTTTTTCCCATGCTATATTCATATTTTTTACTTCTTTAACGGTAGGTAATCGAATTAATGATTCTCCCTCATGAATCCTCCCCATTATAGGTTTTTCCGGACCATTTCCATCATTATCTACCAAAAGCAATTTCCCATCATGTTCGAGATAAAGATATTCTTTCATTTTAGAGCCTTCTTTACCTTAATAGCCGAGAATATCTCTTAACTGAGATTTATAGAAATTAGCCGAACTTTGGAGGCTCTCCAATTCACTGTCTTCTAATTCTAATTCAACGATACTCTCTACACCACTTTTTCCTAACAACACTGGTACACCTATGTATACATCTTCTAAGCCATATTGACCACTCAAAAGTGCACTACATGGCAACATTCTTTTCCTGTCGTTTAGAACAGATTCCGCCATTATTGCTGCCGCGCTACCCGGTGCATAGAAAGCGCTCCCTCTTTCTAGTAATTTCACTATTTCACCGCCACCACTAGCCGTTCTTTCAGATATAGCATTAATTTCTTCGCTACCTAATAGTTGTGTGATTGGTATACCTCCTACAGTGGTGTATCTTGGTAATGGGACCATTGTATCTCCGTGTCCTCCAAGTACCATAGCTTGGACATCTTCATTTGAGCATCCAACTGCTTTTGAAACAAAATGCGTCATTCTAGCGGAATCAAGAATACCTGCTTGTCCTATAACTCTGTTTGAATCAAAACCAGTTACTTTCTGCATATGATATGTCATTAAATCTAATGGATTTGTGACCATTATTACTATAGAATTTGGTGCGAAATCTCTGATACCAGCTCCTACTTGTGAAATTATTTCTGCATTTTTACCAATTAGATCCTCTCGACTCATTCCCGGTTGCCTAGGAAAACCAGATGTCACCACTACAACATCTGCGTCAGCTATATCCTCGTACTTTGAGGTGCCTGTTATTTTTCCATCGTAATTTAGAACTTGGCCACCTTGACTCATGTCAAGAGCTTTACCTTTAGCGAAGCCTTCGTATATGTCAAGAAGTACAATGTCTCCTAATTTTCTTTCGGCCATTACAAAGGCACATGTTGCACCTACATTACCTGCACCTATCACTGCAATCTTTCTCGATTCTCTTACCATAAAGTCATCCTCACTATAGTCCCGTAGGTGTTTCATCCTTAGCCTTTAGTGAGTGTTGAACTCAATTGTAGGGCGAATGTTCATTACATCAAATATTTTAGGACAAATAATGGAGTTACATAATAAACCTCTCATCGCCATATTATTGGTTGGCTTAATACCCTCTGTATCGGTTATATTTGGTATCGAAATAATTGAAAATGAATTATTGTCCCAATTATTCTTTGCATCTTGTAAAGTTTGGATTTTCTTAGTTCCAACAATATGGTATCTGAAGGTAGAAAAGAAACCAATCTCAAAAAATTCTCCTACTAAGGAAGGAATAGTTTGGGGGTTGATAACAGGAATATTGATGTCTTTAATAATTGTAATTACTTGGTTTTTGTTCAATGAAACATTAGATATAGATGGAATGGTGGATATATTACAATCAAAAGGCCTAGATGATATAAATTTATACATTATTGGTATGTTTTATTGGATATTTATCAACAGTCTACTAGAGGAATATGTATTCAGGTGGTTCATAACCACAAAGTCTTCTGAATTATTTCGCAGTGACGTAATTGGAATAATCTTTTCAGCGGCTATGTTCACCCTTCATCACGCTATAGCATTGTATTTATTTGGATTCATTTGGTGGCAAACAATTATTGCTTGTTTCGGACTTTTATCTGCTGCAGCAATATGGTCTTGGCTATATGTCAGATTCCGTTCAATTTGGGTTTGCTGGATTTCACATGCAATTTGTGATGTGGCAGTTTTTGGAATTGGATATACTATTTTATTCTAATTTTTCCCTACTTTGAAACCTTTTTTGAAGACATCCACCCGTTTCATTCAATAATCTGATTACGTTCGCTATGTCCAACAACAATGAGCCTAGGCTTGAATTTGTAGATGTGGTATTATGAGGTTAGGAGTATTGACAGAGCCGGTTGGTGAAAATAGAGTTGCTATTGTACCTAATTCTGTGAAAAAATTAATGAAAAAAGGTTTGGAAGTTTTTCTTGAAAAGGGTGCGGGAGAAAAATCCAATTATTCAGATTCTGATTACTCAGCAGCAGGAGCAAATATTTGCTCTAGAGAAGAGGCACTTTCGTGTGAAATTATTATGTCGATAAGGATGTTAGATTCTTCTGAATTGAGAGATGGCATGAATTTAGTATGTGTTGCTGATCCATTTCGACATCCTGAAAAAATTAAATCTTGTATTGAATCGAACGTAACTCTCTTCTCCATGGACATGATTCCTAGAAGATTATCCAGAGCCCAATCTATGGATGTAAACTCAAGTCAAGATAACTTAGCCGGTTACAAGGCCGTGCTATTAGGTGCGTCCTATGTTCCTCGAGGAATTCCGATGATGACAACATCTGCAGGTACAGTTAAACCGGCTAAAGTAGTAATAATGGGCAGCGGAGTAGCAGGCCTTCAGGCAATTGCTACTGCAAAGAGATTAGGAGCAATTGTTTATGCATCTGATGTCAGGAAATCCGCAGCGGAGCAAATTGAATCTGTCGGTGGTCGTTTTATTGAAGTGGAAGGTATGGATGATTTCGAGGATGATTCTGGCTATGCAAAACCATTGACTCCAGAGTTTATCAAGAAAGTTAATGATACTGTTTGTGAAGTGGCTTCAGAATCTGATATTATTGTAACTACAGCCAGGATTTTTGGGCGACCTGCCCCAATAACAATACCTTCTTCTGCTGTTTCAACATTCAAATCAGGGACAGTTATCGTCGATATGAATGCAGACGTAGGTGGTAATTGTGAATTGACAAAACCTGGAGAAGTATACACTACTGATAATGGGGTAATTATTGTAGGAACGTCTAATCTTCCGGGAACTCTAGCGAATACTGCCAGTATGCTATTTTCTAATAATCTTACAACTTTTATTAGTTCTATAGTTAGTGAGGGTGAACTAATTATTTCTGATGATGATGATATTCTATTTGGCTCACCCGAAGAATCCGATTTTTATGTTCCAGGTATGGGTGGAGTTTTGATATGTAAGGATGGAAAAATCCACGATAAACAAACACGATTAGGAGGTGTTCTTTGATGACTCCTGAACTACTTATAGGATCAATCACCCTTTTCGTTCTATCAATATTTCTAGGATTTGAGTTAATAACCAAGGTCCCTGCAATGCTCCATACTCCACTAATGAGTGGAGCAAATGCAATTTCAGGTATCAGTGTAGTGGGTGCTCTAATAGGTGCTAACGTTGCATATGATGGTGGGGAAACTTTGGTTTCTGGTTTGTTAGCATTTTTAGCTATTGTATTAGCAATGATAAATGTAATCGGTGGTTTCGCAGTAACCAATCGTATGTTGAATATGATTGCTGGAAAAAATAAGAGAAAGGAGGACTAATTATGATATTTAGTGAATGGGTATCAATCGGTTATCTCATTTCAGCATCTTTGTTCATCCTTGGTCTTAAAAAATTGGGCCATCCAAGAACCGCACCAGCGGGTAATCAATTAGGCGCAATGGGTATGCTAGTTGCAGTACTAACCACTGTAGCGGATATGCACTTAGAAGGGGGTGCACAATGGACCCTTATCATTTCAGGAATACTTGTAGGTTCTGCAATTGGTTATATCATGGCAGTCAAAGTTGAAATGACAGGTATGCCAGAATTAGTTGCTTTATTCAATGGATTTGGTGGTGCGGCATCTGCTTTGGTTGCCCTATCTGAATCATGGAAATATATCGAAAATGATGATTTATTACTACCATCTGGATTAGAATTAGAAGTTTTAATGGTAGCGGCAGGACTCTCTGCTTTAGTCGGTTGGATGACCCTCACTGGTTCAATTTTGGCTATGTTCAAACTTAAGGGTGGAATAGAAATATTTGGCAAATGGTTTAGGACACCGACTTGGGGCCCATCATGGTTAAATTATGTTAAAGTTTCATTGACATTTGCAGTTCTAGCATTAATTTATCTCAGTATCTCTGACCCACGTGACCAAGAAATATTATTCGCCATTATATTAATTTCCAGTGTTTTAGGAATCATTATTGTTTTGCCTATTGGAGGAGCAGATATGCCAGTAGTTGTATCTTTACTAAACTCCTTTTCAGGGATAGCTGCTGCGTTTACGGGCTTTATTATTGGTAACAGTGTACTAATAGTAGCTGGCTCGTTAGTAGGAGCATCGGGGTTAATACTAACTTTCATTATGTGCAAAGCGATGAATAGAACACTGCCAGATGTTCTATTCAAATCATTTGGCGGTACCGAGAAAGAGACTCTTACAAGAACAAAAGTTGGCTCAGATGCAGAAGAAGTTGCAATGATGGTTGATGGAGCACAAAAAGTAATTATTGTACCTGGTTATGGAATGGCAGTAAGTCAGTGCCAACATCAAGTTAAAGAATTCGCGGACCTTCTTCAAGAAAGATTCCAAACCGAAGTAAAGTATGCAATTCACCCTGTTGCAGGCCGTATGCCCGGACATATGAATGTCCTTCTCGCAGAAGCAAATGTACCATATGATCAACTTATTGAGATGGAAGATATTAATCCTGAATTCCCTGAATGCGATATG
>PCAW01000018.1:0-10749 GCA_002730775.1 Methanobacteriota archaeon
ACCTTATCAAGGCAAAGACTGCTAAGTCGCGTTTAAGCAAGGAGAATCAAAATGTTACGGTTCGTCTTTATTACGATGAGCGTGGTCTTGATCGATATTACGGTCTTCTTGAACTCGGTGAACTTGGTGGACTTTGGAAAAACGTTGCTGGTAGATATGAGATAGACGGTAAAAAGGTCTATGCCAAGGCGATTCTAAAAGATCCTGAAACTTATTTTACTCCAGATGTAATGGAGAAACTTGACGAGATTGCAAAACAAACTTATTCCTATGGAACGAATTGAGACAACTATTCTACGAAACCTTGTTTTCAATGAAGAGTATTCTCGCAAAGTAATTCCGTTTATTGAACCTGATTATTTTGAGCAAAGAACTGAAAAGATTATTTTTCAGGAGATTACTCAGTTCATTGTAAAGTATGGTTCTGCCATTACTACAGAAGCACTTTCTATTGAATTAGAAGATCGTACTGATCTTTCTGAGATGGAAGTTAAAGAGTCTCGTGAAATTATTTCGGGACTTACAGATGCTCCTGTTGAGCATAATTGGTTACTTGACACTACTGAGAAGTGGTGTCGTGACCGTGCCATTTATTTGGCACTAATGGAATCAATTGGTATTGCTGATGGGCAAGATGATAAAAAGAATCGTGATGCGATTCCTTCTATCCTTTCTGATGCGTTAGCAGTTTCATTTGATAATCATATTGGACATGATTATTTGGGTGATTATGAGGCAAGATATGAATCTTACCATCGTAAGGAAGACCGTATACCGTTTGATCTTGAGTTCTTTAACAAGATTACGAAAGGTGGTCTTCCTAACAAGACTCTTAACATCGCTCTTGCTGGGACAGGTGTTGGTAAATCTCTTTTCATGTGTCATCAGGCTAGCGCCTGTTTGCTTAACGGATGTAACGTCCTTTACATTACAATGGAGATGGCAGAAGAAAAAATTGCTGAACGTATTGATGCAAACCTGCTCAACGTACCCATCCAGGATCTTACCGATCTTCCTAGGTCTTCATTTGAAAACAAAGTAAATACTCTAGCGAAAAAAACACAGGGTCAACTTATAATTAAAGAGTATCCAACTGCGAGTGCTCATAGTGGACACTTTAAAGCACTTCTTAATGAACTTGCACTTAAGAAGTCTTTCAAACCTGATATTATATTCGTGGATTATCTCAATATTTGTGCCTCGTCGCGTTACAAAGGATCTGCAAATATTAATTCCTATACTCTTGTTAAGTCAATTGCAGAAGAACTTAGAGGGTTGGCTGTCGAAACCGAGGTCCCTATCGTATCTGCCACCCAGACCACTCGTAGCGGTTATGGTAGCTCTGATGTTGACCTTACTGACACTAGTGAATCCTTTGGTCTCCCTGCTACTGCTGATCTTATGTTTGCCCTTATTTCTACAGAAGAGTTGGAACAATTGGGACAGATTATGGTGAAGCAGTTGAAGAATCGTTATAACGACCCAACTATTTCTAAACGTTTTGTTATTGGTATTGATCGTGCCAAGATGAGATTGTATGATTGTGAACAAACAGCACAGGATGATATACTTGACTCTGGTCAGGAAGAGGAGTATAATAGCGAGGATAGACCGAAGAAATCATTTGCGGGATTTAAATTTTCATGAACGGTTACTACTCAGTATTTAATCCTAGGGGCGAAAAAATCGCTGATTGTGGAAAAGAAAGAGATGCAGTAAATCTACTTGGTATGAGAAACCGTAGATGGGAGGGGCACTATTATCAATTCAATCCTCTTCTTGGAGATATTGTAGATATATCCTCTGGAAAACAACTTCCCACTCGGGATATCGTTGTCAATATGGATGGCGGTATCGGTGGATCTTGGAAAGAAGTTTCCGAGAAAGAATTTGATGAGTTATTTGACTTTTCAAAGNAAAAAAAACTAAACGAACAAGAACCATTTATTCCTGATTTTCATGACTAGTAAAGTAAACACTGATGCCTATCTTGAGTTTGTGAATGCTGTCACATCTCAACCCAGTCAAGATGCTGATGCATTTGAGTATCGTATTCAAGAACTTCGTGGAGAAGGATTTGAAACACATCGACTTCTAACTGCTGCTGTAGGAATGTCTGCTGAGGCAGGTGAGTTTACTGAAGTTGTAAAGAAGATTATCTTTCAAGGTAAACCTGTTAATGAAGAAAATCTATTTCATCTGAAACGTGAACTGGGTGACGTCATGTGGTATGTTGCACAGGCATGTATGGGTCTCAATGTTTCTCTTGATGAAGTGATTGAGATGAATGTTGATAAACTCAAGTCAAGATATCCTGGTGGTGAGTTTGATGTCCATTATTCTGAAAACCGTGTTGAGGGAGACCTATGAGTCAAGATAAAAAAGTAACATTAGAACTATCTGTCTATGAGGCAGCAGCAGTTCGTCAGTCATTATTTACTGATACTAAAGGATATACTTATAACCTCGAATGTTGTCCGCAACGTGTTGTTAGTATTCGTCAAGCAATTGTAAGTATTGATGAACAAATTGAGGAAATTTTAAATGATAACGAAAGTAGTTGAATCTATTGCTAAGAATGAACTCTACATGGGTTACATCTTTGGTATCATGATTTTGGGTGGATTCATCCGTGATTATAGTGCTCTTGAAGATGTATATGCCTTAGCAAAGAAATACATTAAGGATAATCGCGTCCTTGTTATTATCACCTCACTGTTGGGTGGTATACTTCCTATTCCTGGACGTGTAGCATTGTCTGCACCACTCTTAGATGCTATTGCACCACGAGATCAGGAACGGCGTTCCGATTTTGGTGTGATTGATTACCTATCAGTCCACCATTACTACTGGTGGTCTCCACTAGAGAAAACTGTTGTTCTACCTATGGCAGTGATGGGTATATCCTATGGAACATTTCTAGGATATACTATCGTTCCTTTGATTATCACCTTGACATACACCTGGTGGTACATTTTCACTAAGGTTCCAGCCTCTTCCGTTGTCCCTAATCTAGAGTATGTTCGTGAGTTCAACTGGCGACGTGCTCTTACTGGATGGGCACCACTGATTGCTACTGTGATTCTTCTATTGAATACAGGTAAGGCAGGAGCACCATTCTTTTTCCCTTGGTTCCTTGGAATGTCAATCTATTATTCGATTGTGTTTAAGGATTGGAAGTGGGGCAAGTGGTTGGATGGTAAGTTTGCTATCATTGCTACACTTGTTCTTGCTCTTGGTGGTGTGGTGGGATTGGTGAAAGGTCCAGTTATGGAGTATCTCAACGCAGCAACTCCAGGGATGCTCATTCCTGCTTCTTTAGTTGCCATGGTTGCTGCCTATGCTATGGGTTCATCTGGTAAGTATGCTGGCATGACCTCTGCTCTTGTAGCAATCTTTGGTCCTCAATACTTGGTGTGGTTTCTCTGCACTGAGTATTCTGGATACCTGATCTCACCAGCACATAAGTGTTTGATGATCGGGCAACAATACTTTGGAACACCAATTCGTAAATACTATATTGTTCTTACCCGATTGTGTGTCATACTTATCGGATATGCTGCACTTGTCACATTCGTATTCTAATGCATACAATTCTCAACTATCTTATATCATTCTGGACGGTAGTTGTGATGAATTGTATGCAACCTGTGAACTGGAAATATTGTTATCGTGTTGACCAATGGTTAGTTCCTGATATTCAAGAAGGATGGAAACATTATACTGGTGAGATAGTTCCATATCAAAAAGAAAAGGATTATCTCAAAGGATTATAACTTCATAATAAATACTTAAAAAAATATTATACAATAATGTCTGCACTAAATTTTGCTGAAATTGTAAAAACATTTGGTAGAAATTCTCCTAATGCTGGACAACTTAGACTAACTCAGGTTACTAGTAAGATTGATAATCAATCTGAGTTTGAAATGGAAACTGGACCAAACAAAATTTTATATTTTAAAACTGATAATATTAAAAATGCATATGAAACTTTTGATTTAGATGTAATACAGCAATTCTCTTCAAAAAGAACTCCTGCCTTTGTTGATGCTGAAGGTAATAATGTTGGACTTACAGAGTTAACAAAAACTAATGAATTTGGTGGTGCTGCAGGTGTTAGGGGTTCTGGACCAGATCCGCATGAAATTATGACTGCCGCTTTAATTCTTCATTACGGGAAGAGAGGTAAAAAAGAAGTTCCAAGAAATGCATATAGCAAATTAGCAAATGCATCAAAAATATTGACTGCACTTAAGACTACTGCAAGACAAATTAATACAACTGAGGGAGATTTTGATCAAAAAGTAGAAGCATTTGATAATAATTTTGAGCCATATGCACAAGCAATATCTGCTGCTAATGGGTTTTTAGTCAATCTTGACTCTGGATCAAAAGTTACTAAGGTTTATGGAACTGGGAGAAAGTGGGCAGATATTTTAAAACCATATAAAATAGATGATCATTTACTTTTTGGTAAAAAAGATTACAATTCTTCTGACTTAATTGTAGAAGTTTCTAAGACTGGTAATATAAAATCTTTTGTTGGAATATCTCTGAAGAAAAAGGGAACTGGAAAATCGGCACAAGATCCCACTGTCATCAATAAAACTGTTGTTGGAACAGATGGATTGTTCAAGTCTTTGGTTAAACAGGGATATGCTGATGTTTATCCAAAACTTAAAAATGTATATAAGCAGAGATCTCAATTTTTCTTCAATGTAATTGAGGCATCTTTGAATTCAACAAATAATAGAACAAGAGATCATGCTAGGAGAGTTTTAGGTATTAATGGATCTCAAGTTCCTACGTATTTGAATGATTTGCGTAGAAAAATATCAACAGTTAGATCTCAAGGTGCTTTTATTCTGGCACAAGCACAGAAATTAGGTCAGTCTAACATGACTAATGCTTTACAGGGAGAGTATCCTGAAGGTGGAGTTGAAAACATATATTTCAGAGCATTTGATGAAATTTTTATGGATACTAAAGCACATAAACCTCTTGTTATTGCTCTCCTTAATATTATCTTTAAAACTGATTTGCAGGGATTTATGGGTATTAGGGGAGTTCCGAAAGATGAATTTAAATTTACTCTCTTGACCGGAAAAGGTGCATTTAGTGCGGGAAATATTAATGTCTCTAAAGCAGATGAATTGCAAGAAACATTTACAACTTCTATTTTGACTCAGAAGATGAGTAATCCAAAAACGGCATATAGAGTCACAAAAACTCCAGGAAAAAAACAGGCATTTGAAGGTGGACCAGCAAAACTATTTTATACAATATATCTCTCCAAACTTCCACTTGCTGATATTGAGATTAGATATAAAGGAAGTATTCGGTCAGAACCACAATTTTTTGCTGTAATTACCCCAAAATTTAAATCATTATATAAAAGGGTTGTGAGTATGAATGGTGGTAGTAAAAAATGGTAACCTCACAAGTTAAAGAGTTATTACAATCTTTTGAAACAGACTCAAAGGCACACAAAAAGAAGTATAATGACTTTTTAGCATACGTCTATGTGACCTTTGATAAAAAAATCTCATCAAGTAAGGCAGATAAGATTATAGATAAATATATAAAAATGAGGAAGAGTGTCCTCAGTTACATTGTTACAAACGAAAAATCTATAATTAAACAACTGAACAAGTAATGAAGAGTTTCTTCCAATTTATTAAAGAATCTACTGCTGTCCAACAGGCAACCAGAATGGGACTGCAGGGTGACGGTCATGGTGGATGGTATGATAAGAATGGTGAATTTGTAGCAAAGACTGAAAAAGGATCTCTAAAGTTTTATAATAAGAGACAGAGAGTAGGACAACAGGATCCTCCATCAACTGATAAAGAAAAGAATCTTTCTCAAACAACAACAGAACCTGCACCTCAGCAAGAACCAGTTGCTGCAGAAAAACCACCTATGGTTCCACCTGAAGTTGAAAAAACTAAAGGTACTCTAACGCTTGCATTTGGAAGATTTAATCCTCCAACAACGGGACATGAGAAACTTTTAGATAGTGTGGCATCATCATCAGATGATGATGATTATGTAATTATTCCTTCACGCAGTCAAGATAAGAAGAAAAATCCTCTTGATCCTGATACTAAAGTCTCAGTAATGAGNCAGATGTACCCCAAACATAGTGAAAAGATTGTAAACGATCCTGCAAGTCGTACTATTTTTGATGTACTAAAGAAGGCACATAATGATGGATATACTAATGTAAGGATCGTTGGTGGTGGCGATAGAGTAAAAGAGTTTGAAAAACTTTCGGGAAACTATAACGGTAAGTTATATGCATTTGATACTATAGAGGTTATTTCTGCGGGAGATAGAGATCCTGATGCAGAAGGAACTGAGGGAATGTCTGCATCTAAGCAAAGGAAAGCAGCAGCAGAGAATGATTTTTCTGAATTTAGAAAAGGTGTTCCTTCTGTGATGGATGATAAGGCAGCAAAAATGCTATTCACCACTCTTCGCAAATCTATGAAATTGCAGGAAGGTTGGTTTCTTTGGGAAATTGCACCAAAATTCGATTGGAAAAATCTTCGTGAAAATTTTGTAACCGAAAAAATTTATAGAATAGGTCAAATTGTTGAAAATGATAACACTGGTTTAATTGGTAAAATTATTAGGAGAGGAACTAATTACCTTATTTGTGTAACTGAAGACGGAATTATGTTTAAATCATGGATTAAAGATGTCATTGAGAGTCGAAAACACCTTGAAGGACCAATTAAAAATATTAAAAAATTGGTAGAGAAAACAATAATTGACAAAAAAATTCAAAAAAACAATAATTTAACAACTATTTCTGGTGTTTCTGCCGATCAAAGACTGGTTGGAACTGATGAATATCGCAAATATGTGGAGACTATGGTCCCTGGAAGTAGCTACGGTTTACATTTCATAAATAAATACAGGAAAAAATAGCGATCATAGTTATTCCAATGAGCAAAGAAATACTTGAAAACATGCAACCCGGCGCAATTGGTGGTGCAAAAGATAAACTTGAGAAACAAGCACGTCAACTTGCTTATGATACCAAGTATAAAGTAAAGCAATTGCTATCTGCTAAGAGTGGTGGAAAAGTAGATCCTGCTGCTGTTTCTAAAATGTATTTGGCACAACTTGCTAAATCACCCGCACCCCCAGCAATTAAAGCACTTGCCAAAAAGAAACTGATGGGTGAAGAGTATACTGATGTTAAAGGTCTTGTTGTCGATTCTGTCACTGATGCCCTACTAAAAGTTTTTGTAGAGAATGAAGAAGAAAGTGTCGATAAAGTAATTGTAGAAGGATCTGATGAAAAGAAATTTCATATTAAAGTAACAGATAAGAAAACTGGAAGTTCGTATCATCGTTATGCAACTCGTGCAAAGATTGCAGAACTTCGTGCTAATCCAAACATCGCTACTGTTGAGATGTCTCATCAGGGTGAAAGTGAAACTAAGGCAAAAAAAGATCATGATGGCGATGGTAAAATAGAATCACCATCTAAGGAACATGCTGGTTCAGTTCATAATGCTATTCAAAAGGCGAAGGGTGGAACTGCTGATGGACAAGATACTCGTAAAGAAGAGGTAGAAGATAAGATTGGTGGTGGTAACTTAAAAAAGTTATCAAAAAAAGCAACAAAAAGAATTGATGCCGATGTNGATGGTGATGTTGACACTGATGATATGAATTCTAGTGAAATGGGAGAATTTGTTCCCTCACCTGATGGCAAGAAAAAAATAAAGACCAAAGTTCAAAAAGAAGAGTATTCTAATTGGAAGAATGATCTTTTTGAAACTAATGATGATGAATTAGATTCTGATAAAAAAGTTGATGTATTAAAAAAAGGTAAAAAGAACACTATAAAGGTTATGCCTCCTCTTGGTGAGGGTGTGGAACCTTGTCCTAAGTGTGGTAAGTCACCTTGTGAGTGTGATAAGAAAAAGGATGATGAAGATCCAAGAGGAATGGCAACTAAAGTCAATCTTATGAGAAATAAGTTGAGAGCAATGGGTCTTAAGATGTCTCATGAACCAGAAGGTGAAATGATTGAACAGGTAAAACCTGAAAAGAAAGAAGATGAAAAAAAATCTGAACCATCTACATCTGGACCAACTGCAGACGAAAAGCAGATGATTGCCAAGAAAAGGCAAATGATGTTAAAGACTCAAATGATTCAAAAGCAAAAGTTAAATCTTCAAAAGCAAGGTAAGTTACCAATTACTTCTGAAGCAACCGAAGATTCTTTAAGAGATCGCCGCATGGAGCGTGGAGGTGTTGATGGCAACAACCGTTACAACAAACCAATTAGTAACACACCAAATACATTTGGTAAAAAGAAACCTGCTTCTGATGGCATGTCCGCACTTGAGAAAGTAAAGGCAAGTATCCGTGCCAAGCATGGGCAGGGTGCCATTATTGATACCAAGAAAAAGAAAGATTGAGCCTATATAAAATAAGTTTGCTTTCTTAATAATGCTTGCATTTTTACTTCCACTCGCATCAAAAATTATCACCGATGCAGTATCTAAAATTCCAGAGAATGAAGAACTCGGTGAGAAGATGGTTGAGATCTGTCTTGTTATTCTTTCTAAAGCAGTTAAGTTGACTAAAACTGATATGGATGATCAACTTCTCGAAATTGTGACCAAATCCATTAAAGCGCGAGAAGAGTGAGTTTTATAAATATTTTCATAAGATATAGAGGATTATCTAATGGCACCACTCTGGGGAAGCGTTGACCAAAGCGCCGACGAACCTAAATTCAAGACAACTCTTGAAGGAATGGACAGTTCAAATTTCACCGTTTTCGGTGTAGATGATACGGAAGTTGGAGTTGCAAGAGCAGCATCTTCAGCATATACGCCTGCTCATGGCGGATGGGTAGGAATTACTTCTTATACCGATATGCATGGTAATTTAAGAGTTAAGAGTGAAGTCTTGTGTGCAATTAATATTGCATCTGGAGATCAAGCAGATGATGCCAAGTTTGCTGATAGTTAAAATAATAATGATCTTATATGAAATTTGATGACTTGAATGAAGATAACTACTTGTTATTTGCGATAAAATTTTATGATAATCCTCAGGCAGTTTCAAAAGACGATTTTGAGGATGATTTGAAACGAATTAAATATGTTAAACGTCTTTTGAAAAGGTATAAAAATACAGGTGTATTAAAAACACACCTGATACTTAATCATATAATTGTACTGTTTAATGTTTTTAATGATGCAACAGTGCCGCTCTTATTTTACAATATGGAAGAAGATCTTTGGCCATCAATTAAAAGTTTTTTAGTATATTTGCAAAGAATTCCGGAATACCCAAAATCACATATTCATGGAATACCTGAAGATATTTACTGTATACAAGAATTAAATTCAATCTGATGGATATTAACAAAATAATTAATATATTACGCACATTGAAAGAAGATGCTATTGCTAACACGGTTGGTGGTGGAGCAATTGCCGGAACTGCAGAAGCAGGAGATGATCCTCCGATGAATAAGAAAAAAAAGAAACCACCAATCCTTGCTAGAGGTAAAATGCCAGGTGCAAGAAAGAGATGGAGTGAAGTTAATAATGTTCTCTGATAATACAAGAGTTGCACAATTGGAAACAAAAATTGATATTTATGAGGAACTTTCTAGAGAAATGTTGGCAAAGTTAGAGAATGCTGTTGATAAAATATCTGAAGGTAACGCAAGAATTGCTCAAATCTTAGCAAAGCACGATGAACGAATAGAGCAAAGTATTAAAAGTGATGATTTAATTATCAAAATGATTGATGAAATTAAATCTAATGGGGATAGTAATCATAAAATTATTCATGAAAGAATTGATAAGATACAAGAAGAGTTAAAAACCTTCTCAAAGTTTAGATGGCAAATTGGTGGCGTTCTTATAGTTGGAGCACTTTTGATTGGTGCAGGTAGTAGACTGGCACCCGTTTTCTTGACACCACCAGCACAGCAGGTTATACTGGACAGATAAGAAGAACCTTTTGTAATGGATCTGATTGACTCGAAATATATCAGTCTAGTTTCGTCACGCCTACAAAAATTCAAAAAGGTTAAACCAGACCTTTATAACTTTCGTTGCCCCATCTGCGGAGATTCGCAGAAGCACAAGAACAAGGCACGGGGGTATTTTTATGTTGTGAAAAATAATACCAACTACAAGTGCCATAATTGTGGTGCTAGTTTATCACTCAATAATTTTTTAAAACATATTGATACAACTCTCTATAAACAATATACTATGGAGAAGTTTAAGGAGGGGCATACAGGTAAAAACTTTGTTGTTGATGAACCAATATTTAATTTTAAGAAACCAATTTTCAATAAGAAGATAGATCTTCCTAAAGCATCTGAAAACAAAATTGCAAATGATTATTTAATCAAACGCAATTTAAATCCAGATAAGTTTTATTATGCTGAAAAGTTTATGGAGTGGTCAAATACACAGAAACAAATGTTTGATCGTATTGGTAAAGATGAACCAAGAATTATAATTCCACTCTATGATGAATCCAAAACTTTAATAGGATTTCAAGGTAGAGCACTCGTATCATCTTTCACTAAATATATCACTATTATGTTAGATGATGAAGCGCCGAAACTTTACGGACTTGATAAAATTGATAAATCGAAATCAATCTACATCGTTGAAGGACCCTTCGACTCCACGTTCGTGGAAAACGCTGTTGCTATGTGCGGGTCCGATGTTGATATTGGGTCGT
>PCAW01000055.1:0-9925 GCA_002730775.1 Methanobacteriota archaeon
GCGTCATAAGGACTTTCTGCCCTAGAGGGGAAAGGGGCTAAACCATCTTTATGCCGAATAGTTGTTAATTCATCTTTTCTGCCAGTAAGAATTTTATGAGGATACGCTTGGTGACCTACATCCCAAACTATCTTATCTTCAGGGGTATTGTATAAATAATGTAATGCAACTGTTAGTTCTACGACGCCGAGACCGCCACCAAGATGACCTCCACTTTGACCAACGGAATACAGCATATGTGCTCTTACATCATCTGCTAAAGTTTTAAGCTCAACAGGTGAAAGATTCTTAATATCAGCAGGCACAAGTATTTTATTTAATATAGTGGTTACTGGAATCTCTGTGGGAATTTCTGAAAATATCTTCATGTTAGTTAGACCTAGAAACCATTAAATACATCAATTCAATTAATTCTCTCGCTTTATCAACTTCAAAATTTTCTTGTATTTGCTCAATGCAGAAATTAGACAGAGCTTCTGCTTTTTGAATGGATTCCTCAACACCATAAACACTAACATAGGTCATTTTTTTATTGGTGATATCAGATAAGTTACTTTTTCCAAGTGTGGCAGAGTCTGAGGAAACCTCCAATACGTCATCCATAATTTGAAATGCAAGGCCAATCTTTCCACCCAAATTATTTAGCATTATTTGTGTTTTCTTGTGCATTTCATTTCCTAAATACGGCATGGTTAAAGCAACTTGGATTAATTTTGCAGTCTTTAGCGAATGAATTAGCTCTATATCCAATAATTCATTTTTTTCTGCGTCTAAATCATACTGTTGGCCTAAAATCATTCCTTGGTGCCCACAAGCTACAGCAAGCATTCTAACAGCCTCTACTTTATGCGCATTTATTATTCCTTCAGATGAAGCGATTGTCTCGAATGCTAGAGCTTGCAAAGCATCTCCAGCTAGAATGGCAGTAGCCTCATTAAATTCAATGTGATTAGATGGCTGTCCTCGTCTCATACCATCATCATCCATGGCCGGCAGATCATCATGAATTAAGGAATAGGAATGCATTAACTCAATGCTGGTTGCAATATCTGTTAAGCCAACTTCATCAAGCTGCCCCTCAAGCTTTCCAGATGCAAATACTAAACCTGCCCTTATGCATTTACTGTCTGCAAGTGCAGAGTAGCGCATTGAAGATGTGACCTCATCTTTNTGGACAAGCAGAGATTCAATTCTATTTAAAACCTTCTGTTTACATTCAGATAGAAAAGAGGAGGGCATGTTGTGTATTTAATCTTCTAAATCTACTGTTTCGCCATTGTCTAAAAGTTTCTTGACCTTTAGCTCTGCCTCGGAGAGTTGCTTTTGGCATTCTTTTACTAGACCAATGCCTTCTTCAAAAGATTTAACGCTATCTTCCAAGCTAATATCTCCATCTTCAAGCTTGCCAACAATTTGCTCGAGTTTTTTTAAAGAAGCCTCAAAGTTTACTGTNTCTTTTTTTGTCATTGNTTATTGTAACTTATGCTATTTTTTTCAGCACTTAACTTGTNGGCTTAAATAAATCATACCTATTTTGCATCCATGCTTTTATTCTTGAGGGAATTACCAATGCTGCNGGAGTGAAGATCAGGGTAAGTACTGTACTAAAAGCCAGCCCAAAAACAATTGAGGATGCTAGCGCTCCCCACCAACCAACCACTCGACTTCCAACTATAATTTCTCTTCCTATNACATCTATGCTCAGCCCCATGGCTAATGGCATAAGCCCAAAAATAGTTGTAGCAGTTGTTAGCAAGATTGGTCTTAATCTCTGCCTGCAAGTTTTTATTACAACATCTTCCCTGGATAAGCTTGGAAATTCTTCTTTGAGGCGATTAAATGTATCGATTAATACAATGTTGTTATTCACCACGATTCCTGACAAGGCAACAATGGCAATCCCTGTCATGGTAGTGCTAAATGGTTTGCCTGTTATCAATAACCCAATCAGCACACCTACTATCGACATAAAAACTGCACTTAAAACTAATGTCGATTGATAAAAGCTATTAAATTGAGTGACCAGTAAAATTAACATTAAAGCTAAAGCAGTCAAGGCCGCAATACCTAGAAATTCAGTCACCTCTTCGGTTTCTTCTTGCATCCCTCTGAACTTGGTTGTGATCCCTTTTTCAAATTCTTGTTTTGCTAGCCACTCNCTCATTTCTTGTACTTTCGCGGAAACCAAAAATTCAGAAGAAGCAGTTGCCAAGCCTATTTCATGAAAAAATTTTCCATTTCTTCTGACCACTGACTGACGATTNTCTGTAGGCACTAACTTAATAAAGGTACTAATAGGAATCAGGCCATTAATTGAATTAACTTTTAGATCCTCAACTCCACTCAATGATCTCATCTGAGCGCTAAATCTTGCCCTAATTTCAATTTCGTCCTTTGAATCATCGGGCCTATATTCGCCGACCTTAAANCCATTAGTAAGCATTTGAACCAAGGCACCTATATCNGAGATGCTGACCCCAAGCTGAGCAGCCTTTTGCTTATCAACATCAACCCTCCACTCAATCAACGAATAAGGCAGGGTAGATCTAATATTAGCCAAACCAATGACATCATTCTTCATGTACTGTTCTATCATTTCTGTTGTTCTTGCAACAGCAGCCTCANTATTGCCAAAGATACCTAATTCAATTGGGGAGCCAAATGATGGCCCTCCCTCCTCGGGNGTAACTTCAACAATTATTCCGGGAATATTNGAGGTAACNTCTTCNACCTGATCAATAATGTCATANCCAGTGCGATTCCTATATTTTGAGTCAACGACTTCCATGAAACCTCTGGCCATGGTGTCTCCCCCTGAGTTAAACCATTGGGATCCAGTCGTTAAATATAGGTTTTCAATGTCTGGTACTTCTAATATTTTAGCCTCAACGACTTCCATNATCTCTTTNGACTCATTCGCAGAAAAATTTCCTCTTGCTCTAATTGAAATCTCNGCNGCAACTGGCTCAACTTCAGCAAAATATAGAGTGCCCTTATTAAAATTACCGTACATCGCAAAACCAAAAAACCACAAAAGCATTACTACAGCAATAAGTGTTTCCCCAGGATTTTTAACAAATTTCTTCAGCGCCTTACCATATACGCTTGAAATTTTATCGAATATTACCTCTCCGGTTTGCTCACTTTCGCCAGACACCAATGTTGATCTTCTTTGACCAAATATTGACCCAACTACAGGCGTAACAATCATTGCATATACAAGTGAGGCACTTAAAACAATAAATACAGTTCGTGGAAGNTAGCTCATAAATTGACCAGTAAACCCTGGCCAAAAAATTAAAGGTGTAAATGCAGCTATGGTAGTTGCAGTTGAAGATAGAATTGGATAAAACATTCTTTTAGATGCTAGCCGATATGCTTCTTTGCGATCCAAGCCTTCAGATATTTTTCTATCTGCATATTCTGTTACTACTATCGCTCCATCGATCAGCATCCCTAAACCTAGCAATAAGCCCATCATGACCAAGAAATTAAATTCCATCCCAACCATTTTTAAAATAACAAAGGTAAGCAGAAAGCAAAAAGGTATAGACAGACCAACCAGAAGTCCAACCCTAAGCCCCATGCTTGCAATCACCAAAACCATGACCAAAAATATTGCTGTGATAATGTTTCCTTCTAATTCAGAAATCATGACCTCAGCCCATACAGTCTCATCATTGGTTCGAACTATTGAAAGATTTGGGGGTAAAGTTGCTTCAAATTCCTCTTTGACCTTCATAATTTCTGCCTTAGCATCAAGAGCATTGGCGCCAACTCGCAATCTTATCTCGAGCGTGACAGCGTCTTCGCCATTAACTTTTGCGAATGAAGAATAATCTTTAAAAGTTCTTCTGATCTCTCCGATATCACTTAATGTGACGACAGCATCTTGAGTGACTTTAATCGGAATGTTGTATACATCTTCTGCAGTTTCAAAAATACTTGGTACTTCAATATTAAATTTTCCAGAGCCTGTATCTTGTGAGCCTCCAGGAATAATTACATTATTATTGCTAATTGCGGTATAAAGCTGCCTGAGAGTAATTCCATATGTTTCCATTTTGGATTTATCAATAACTCCCTCAAGCACTTCTTCGGGAGCACCTTCAAGATCTGCACCGAGCACTTCACTGATTGCTTCTAATCTATCTTGTAATTCCCTTGCAATAAAAACTTTCTGTCTTAAAGAGGCTGAGCCCACTAAACTGAGGTTCATTACTGGAAACATTGCAAATGAATATTCTCTAATTTGAGGATCTTCTGCTTCCCTGGGAAGCTTGAATTTAACTTCTTCAACTGCTTGNTTTATGTCGTTGAGAGCAGTGTCTATGTCATACCCAACCTCAAATTCTGCAACGATTCTTGCATAGCTTAGNCGAGCAGACGAAGANAGNTCTTGGATGCCAGGAACACTTCTTANCCTTGTTTCTAATGGNCGNGCGATTAATCTNGAGGCATCACTTGGAGAAGCTCCATCTANAAAGACTGAAACACTCACCAGAGGCAATTGAATATTTGGTTCNGCGGCAACNCCTAANCTTGATCTTGCGTAGGAGCCAGCAATAATTATAACTAGAGCTAGAGCAAGGGTAGTTTTTGCTTTTGATAAAGCAAAATCTACTATTCCAGTCATATCTGAGTTACCTCAACAGTTTGACCATTCTCAACAAAACCTTGGCCTCTAACTATTAGATTAGTTGAGTTAGGTATTCCTGAAACCCAAATTCCCTCTTCGGTATCTTCAATAATATCTATGGGAAGAAACTCAACAACATTATCAGAATTAACTTTTCTTACACCTAAAATACCTTCATCAGAGAGAAGTAAAATAGATGGAGATATCTTATTAGCAAGAATTTTGTTGGTCGTAATTTCCATGGTGCCTGTAATCCCATTCCTAATTGAGCCTTGGGGATTTTTTACCTCCACCTCGACTCTAAAGCTTCTTGTTGAAGCGGTGGCACTTTTTGATACAAAGCTGAGCTTGCTAGTAATTATTTCTCCGGTTGCAAGTTTGATCGAAACGCTTTGACCTTGAACAACGCTCTTAATATCTGCCTCCGGAACTTCTGCAACAAAAGTTAGGGGATCTAGCTCAATAATTACAGCACAGACTTCTCCTCTACTTAATAAATTACCAGGCTTGATGATTTTTTCGATGTAACCTCTAAAAGGAGCCTTTACTTCAGTTCTATTAAGTTCCACGACACCAAGTTTGCATAGCACTTGATCTTTATTAACCCACTGACCTTGAGAAATATTGTGTGGCATGACTTCACCGGAAGTTTTTGCCATAACCCTAACTCTTTTTTCAGATGTAGCAGATGCATTTAAAGTAATTTTAGGAGCAAAAAAAGCAGTAGAACTTTCGGCAATGATTACAGAGGTGAGTCCATTTCTCTCCTTAATCTTAGGAGTAGAGTCGTCAACAAATTGACCAGAAATCATCCAAATGATTATGGGGATAAGTATATAGAGTGAAATCCTTACGTTTTTTGACATATTTTTTGTATTTACCTTTATCCAGTCTTAGAAAAAAGAAAATTATTATAGTTCATGAATTTTGTAAAGTACACTTTACAAATTATATATCATGTTTTTTTCTCAGGCTTGCCAGAAGATCCAAGTCTAGTGGCTCTGCAACATCTTGGATATCCTTCAGGCTAATATCAAAAGACTTACCAGCGCCCATTTCCTTTATGAGACGGAAATATACTTTTGAGAAAGCTTTTAAAGCATTTGCATTGTTTGGTGAGTTAACAATATCCCAGCCTACCTCTCGTGCCGCCCAATAAATAATGGGAGCAGTCCAAGGAAATTCTTGTCTTGGAGAAAAAGATTTTTGTGCCTCTATAAATGCTTCTTGCACCGATGGAATATCTAGCGACTCTATCGAATCTCCACATGCTTTAATGACCTCGGTAAGCGTAGGAAGGTAATCATTTGATTGAATAACAACTTCTGCCGCATGATCTATGCCGGAGGGAGGGAATTTTTTTAAGCTTTCCGCCCAGAGTCTTTTTGCTTCACTCAATCTCTCGTCTGTTCCAAATACTTTATAAAATTGATAGTGATAGGAAAGTTCAAGTTTTAAAAACAAATTATCAATGGCATCAACAAATTTTTGTCGATCAGAGCTCGAGGTTTTCAGCCCACGATCCATCTTTGGTCCTTTCGTCGAATTTTTGTGTAAATTCTCCTGGCTCATTATGTCTTTTAGTTTTTTTGTCATTTTTTTCTTCGTAAGACCCAATCAATTCTTTCCTCTTAACAAAGTCAACAAACTTTGAATTCCAAGATCTTAAAGCTGTTCCATTCTCTTTCCAATACAGTATAAACTCCTTCAGATGTTTTAAAGCATCTACTTTGGAAACATGGGCTAATTCAAGAATATCAAATACATCGGAAGAAGGGGTCCATAAATCATCAATGCATACAGGCAAGCCTTTGTTTCCTGAATTCTCTTTTACCCACTCTCTTCTGATGAAATCAACAAATAATACATTCCAGTTATCTCGAAGCTGATCCTTTTCTAACCAGTACATTTTAAATTCATTGATTTTATTATCAATAAAAATTCTATTGATTCCTCCCATGCTTAATACTTCATAGGCTTGTATAGATGGATTCCAAGCGCTCTCAAGTTTTCTTCTGCTGGCTGCAATATTGTTACTTGGTAATTTCAATTTATACACTTGAGCTTGTTGAGGAGGCGGATGAGACTCTTGTGTTGCAGGCTTGATAAGTTTTAAGCCAATTAATCTATGGATATTTGCTGCGATTTTTGCGTTATCTAAAAATATTAAACTATCTTGCAAGACACGCACAATTTCTTGCTCTGCCATGCTCTCAGTGCTGAGTTCTTTCGCTGCAGCTAAGACAACAGCAGTTTCAATGCCAAGGGTTTCAGCTTCTTGAGTGGAAAATGTAAAATACTCCTTGCTCAACTATCCTCGCCTCTGTTGAACAGCTTCGCTCATGCGTTGAAGGCATTCCAGAGTATCAGACCAATTCATGCAAGCATCAGTGATGCTTTGACCGTACGTAAGATTTTCTGTAATTTTTTGATTACCTTCGACTAAATGACTTTCTAGCATCAAGCCTCTCAAGGCACCATTTCCTTTAGAGATCTGGAGCGCTAAATTCTCAACAACTTCCTTTTGTTTTTTAAACTCTTTCTGGCTATTGCCATGACTGGCATCCACCATAATTGATTCATTGACATCAGCCTCGGTCAAAGCAGTTAATGTTTTTTGTATTTCTGTATCTTCAAAATTAGGTTCTTTCCCGCCTCTTAAGATAATGTGGGCATCTGAATTTCCAGATGTCTTATAAATTGAAACTCGACCATCTTTAGTATTTGAAAAGAATACGTGTGGATGATTGGCAGCTTGAATCCCATCTATGGCAGGCTTTAATGCNCCGGTTGTTCCNTTTTTAATCCCCATTGGACAAGAGATTCCTGAGGCGAGNTCTCTATGNGATTGACTNTCAGCAGTTCGAGCTCCAATAGCTCCCCATGANACTAANTCAGCAACGTATTGNGGTGAAATAGGGTCTAAAAATTCTGTTCCCACTGGCAACCCAATATCTGTAATCTCTTTCAAGATTTCTCTAGCAAGCATTAAACCNTTGTTGGCATTGTAACTTTCATCCATATCAGGGTCATTGATCAANCCTTTCCAGCCAACAGTTGTTCTGGGNTTTTCAAAATAAACTCGCATGACAATCAAGAGCGTTGATTGAAAAGATTCCTTAGCCTTTAAAAGNAAATGAGCATACTCCATGGCAGATTTTTTATCATGAATTGAGCATGGACCACATACAACAATCATACGATCATCTTTTCCATGAAGAACTTGGCTTATTTCATGCCTTGTTCCATAAACTANCTTTGCAATATCATCGGTAACTGGATGAGCNGCAATAACATCATTCGGTGTTATTAAATCAAACTTTTCAACAATTCTAGTATTGTCTGTGTGGTAAATAGATTCCATAAGAAGAAATCTTAATGNAATTAAATAAAAAANGTAGNCTTTGGCGNATCAAGTTATGATTTTTTAAACCTTCTCACAAAGGCTTAAAATCAACATTTTCTTCGAAATCACAAGATGTTGTGTTAAAAAGAGCTTACAATGACACTATCTTGTATTTATTGATGTTATGAAGGCTCAAGCGCAACTAGAATTTCCTCTTTTTAAAGGGGAGGCTATGACTCAGTTACCTGATGATCTATTTATTCCACCTGAAGCATTAGAAATTTATTTAGAAGATTTCTCTGGCCCAATGGATGTGTTGCTGTACCTCATTCAAAAAAAAGACATAAATATCTTAGATTTAGATTTATCAGAAGTCACAGGACAATATATTCAATATATTGATTTAATGGATGCGTTAAAAATTGAATTAGCTGCAGATTATCTTGTTATGGCTGCAACATTGACTCAGATAAAATCAAGAATGCTAATTCCTCAATCTGAGGAGGAAGAGGAAGAACAGGATCCTAGATCAGAATTGATTAGAAGATTACAAGAATATCAAAGATTTAAGACAGCATCTGAATCTATTTCAAATCTTCCTAGAGTAGACAGAGATTTTTTTATTGCATCAGCAGCCTTGCCAACATTTAGAGAGCAGAGCCCTAAAATTGAAATTAGCGCCAATGAGCTTGCCGCAATATTTCAAGAAGCAGCTTCAAGGCCAAAATTTTCTGCACATCATGAAATTAGGTTTGAAGAGCTATCAACGCAAGATAGGATCGCATTAATTCTTTCTATATTGAGTAAACAGAATGTAATTCAATTCTTTCAAACATATCAAAAACAAGAGGGTAATCAAGGTGTGGTTGTCTCATTATTAGCTTCTTTGGACCTTGCTAAAGACGGTCATGTCGAATTAATACAAAATGAAGACTCAAATCAGCTTTACATTAAATCTACTAACAGAGGATTTCACTAAATGAACACTTTAGATAACTTAACGAATGTTGTTGAATCTATTCTATTTGGTGCGGGCAGACCTATGAGGCTTTCAGAAATAAGAGCATTGCTTGGCACTCAAAATATAGATGCAGAGTTACCTAAGATTAAGATTGCAATCAACGCTCTTGAAGATCGTTATTTGAACAGTGCATTGGAGATCAAAGAGGTTGCATCTGGATTTCGCCTTCAAATTAAGAATGAGTATGGAGATTATTTATATCCTTTATGGAATGATAATTCGAACAGACTTTCCAAAGCATTGATGGAGACTGTCTCGATCATTGCTTACAAACAGCCAGTGACTAGAGGGGATATCGAAGATGTTCGAGGTGTGAGTGTTAGCAGTCAAATGATTAGGTCATTGCTGGATAGGGAATGGATTAAAACAGCTGGCTACAGAGATGCTCCAGGCCGACCAGCTCTTTATGAGACCACTAAGATATTTTTAAACGATTTAAATTTAAAAACATTAAATGATTTACCCCCACTGCCAGAAGCTCTTCCTGTTGAGGGAGCGTTAGATCAGTTAGAAGCAGGTTAAGAAATGCTGCGCTTGCAGAAATATTTAGCTCAAGCAGGCTTGGGTTCAAGACGTTCATGTGAGCAACTTGTTAAGGATAAAAAAATCCTTGTGAATGGTAATATTGCTGAACTTGGTGCAAAGGTCTCAGAATCTGATGAAGTTTACTATGATGGGAAAAAAGTCAGCCTCAAAATTGCAGATCTAAAAGTTATCATGCTGAATAAACCTCCCGGCGTTTTATCTGCACGAAAAGACGAAAAAAAAATAAAGCTAGTTTTTGATTATTTACCCAAAACTCACAACGAACCTGATTGGATAGCTGTAGGTCGGCTTGATATCAATACATCAGGGCTAATGCTATTTACTAATGATGGAACCTTGGCGCATCAACTAATGCATCCATCCTTTGAGGTTG
>PCAW01000019.1:0-14343 GCA_002730775.1 Methanobacteriota archaeon
ACTATAATGAAATCAAGAAGTGTTTAATCTCGAGCTCTCAATTTGAACAATTCTCACACCTATTAGTATCATCATAAAACCAATAATTATTGTATATCCAAGATTTTCATCCAATAACCACCACCCTCCCAAAATCCCAAATAATGGTACTAAGAAAATATATGATGAGGCTGCAGTTGCTCCTAATTTCTCTATTCCAATGGTGAACCAGTAATAAGCTAATACAGTTGAAAGGGCAGCTAAGTACACTATTGCTAACCATCCTTCTTTTGTTGGAAGAATTAACCCTTCCATCCATATATCGTATATTGCAAACGGTGTCATCATAATAGTTCCAATCAATGAGTACCAAACTACAATTTCTAACGCAGTATAATTGTTATAACCGTCTCTTCCTTGCATTAATCTTTTTGTCATATTAGTAGTAGCAGCCCAAGAGAATGAAGCACATAAAATTAACAAATCTCCTAATATTCTATCTTCAAAATTTATCTGTGTATTTGGGCTCCAACCAGTAACAATTCCAACTCCTATAAATCCACAAAATAGACCTATAAACATCTTCTTTGATATTGGTTGTCCAAGTAATGGAGCAGCTAAAATCACAGTAAAAATCGGATTGAATGTAATAATTAGTGACGCGTCTCCCGCAGCAGTGTAATACATTCCATGCATAAAGAAAAATTGATAGCATAAAACTCCTGTAAATCCTATAATAATCAGACTCTTATATGTCTCTCTATTATTTGGTAACCATCTTATTTTTTTCCCTTTAACTTTTAGAATCATAAACCAAAGATAAAATATTAACATAGTTAATATATATCTAAGCCAAGCTCCTGTCATAGGGGGTATTTCTAATGAAAGTATTCTACCTATTGCCCAGGATAACCCCCAAATTATGGCGACCAGGAGCATTAAAAAATGAGTCTTTATGTTACTTGTTTCTTTCATAAAAAACACTCTTCTATGATGCCGCAATGCTTCTACTAATTTATCCCTAGTACTGTCGAGATTTGATATCTTTCTTGAGATTACAGGCGATTTGCTTATGCACCCCCCGCTTTGTGGTTGAGTCCATGCTCGGGTGTGAGCATTGGAGTTACTTGGTATGGCGAAGAGATCAATGCTAGATCAATTTGCAGAAATAAAGGCTCAGCACCCTGATACGGTTCTTTTTTTCCGAATGGGAGATTTTTATGAGATGTTCCATGAAGATGCAGTTGTAGCATCCGAAGTTCTTGGAATTACTTTGACAAGTCGCGATAAAAATTCTGAAAATCCCGTGCCCATGGCAGGCGTTCCTTGGCATTCTGTGGAATCGTATTTACAGTCAATGTTACGTGCTGGTTACAAAGTTACAATGTGTGAGCAGGAAGAAGAGCTACGCCCCGGTTCTAAGATTCTTGAAAGAGTAGTTACTAGAGTATACACACCGGGATCACTTTACGAAGAGAATTTGATTGGAGAGGATGGTTCCAGTATTTTAGCGTCAATATCAATTAAAGATGATACAATTGGAATGGCAATTTTAGATTCTTCCACAGGTCGATCTTGGATTCAAGAACAATCAGGAGCAGGTCGTTGGGAGAGGATTAAAGACGAGATTCAAAGATGGTCACCGAGTGAATTAGTTGTCTCAAAGAAAGATGCATCATCACAATCAGTTTTGTCCCTAATATCTGATTTAGATAATGTGATTCTTAGTGTCTATGATGCCAATCCTAAGCAAATGCTACAAGCACTTCGTGAACATCTGAAAGTTTCAGATCTTGGAAGCATAGACATGGACTCTAAACCTCTAGCTTTACAGGCATGTGGACTTGCTGCCAGATATATAGCAAATTTACATCTAATTGACACGGTCCCTCTCCGCGAACTTCATTTTGATGCTGATGAGGGGCATTTAGTACTAGATCAAACTACTCTGAGAAATTTAGAATTAAGCCATACTTTAGTAGGGGAGAAACAAGGCTCACTATTACAATCAATTGATTCAACAAGAACTTGGATGGGAAGAAGATTACTAAGAGAATGGATAATGAGGCCACTAACAAATATAGAAGAAATAGGGCTCAGGCATTCCGCAGTAAGTAGTTTATTCAAAGCACCCAGAAGACTTGATTCACTCAGAGAGTCACTTAAATCCATGAGGGATTTGGAACGTCTTTCAACCCGTTTAGCCTATGGTAGAGCAAATGCCAGAGATTTGGTCGCAATTTCCGAATGTCTTGGGCGTATGAAAAAAATTCAAACCTTGCTAAGCGAAGGTAATTCTGAACTTCTACACCAATCCTCTGTAGGGCTGGATAACTTATCTCACATTAATAGTTTGATTTTTGAAAAAATAGTGGATGAGCCACCTGCAACAATTAGAGACGGTGGGATATTTAGATTTGGAGTTGATAAGAAGTTAGATGATCTTAGAAATAAAGCAGGCGAGGGAACTGATTGGTTGAAGAATTTTGAATCCCAAGAGAGAGAAAAATTAGATATCCCGAATTTAAAAATCAAACATAATAGGCAATTTGGTTTCTTTATTGAGGTTACGAAATCTCATATCAATAAGATACCCGAACATTATCTTCGTCGACAAACTATGACAAATGCAGAGAGGTATACTACTGAAGACTTAGCATCTTGGGAAGAAATAATTTTGACTGCTGACGATAGAGCAAAGGCTCTCGAAAAAGAATTGTTTATTGAATTACGAAAACTTGTATCTGATTTTTCTTCAGAACTAGCAACCATAGCCAGAAAGATTGCAATTGCTGATGTAATATGTTCTTTTGCAACTCATGCAAGAAGAAATTCTTGGTGTAAACCAGAAATTATCGAAGGGAATAAGATTGAGATTATCTCTGGAAGACACCCTGTTTTAGAGTCAGATGGTAGGTTTGTACCAAATGATGTTAGAATAGATAAAAAAAGAAGTTTTTTGCTATTAACGGGCCCAAATATGGGCGGTAAGTCAACTTATCTTCGCCAAACTGCATTAATTTCAATATTAGCTCAGTCAGGTTCTTTCGTACCTGCTGAAAAAGCAAAAATTAGCATTATTGATAGGGTATTCACAAGAGTTGGAGCACATGACGATTTACGTCGTGGACGGTCAACTTTCATGATGGAAATGATAGAAGTCGCTCATATACTGAGGCGGGCGACTGACAAAAGTCTCATTCTTCTTGATGAAATAGGCAGAGGAACCTCGACTTTTGATGGCCTAGCAATTGCTTGGTCAGTAACAGAAGATATTTGTCAAAGACTGGGTGCAAGAACTCTATTTGCCACTCATTATCATCAATTGATTGGCTTAGAAAATGAGTTTCAAAATCTGAAGAATATTCATGTTCAGGTAGCAGATATCAACGGTGAAATTCGCTTTTTACATACAATTTCTGAAGGCTCTTGTGACCAATCATATGGTGTGCAAGTCGCTGCATTAGCAGGTCTGCCAATTTCAGTGGTTGAGAGAGCTAGAGATCTACTTATTTTCCTAGAAAGTCAAGCACAGGGGGCCAAAGCAGGTTCCAATAAATCTCCTGATTATAGACCAGGAGGTCAATCAAGTATTTATGGCTGGATGCTTAACTCTACTCCCTCCGAAATAGCAGATGAAGAAATTATAGAATCTAATTCACCTTCTATAAAAGAAGAGATAATTATCGACCCCATTTTGAAAGAAATTGCCGAAAGATTAAGGTCAATTGACCCTGATAATCTAAGTCCTAGAGAATCCCAAGAAGTATTGTACGCGATGATTGAATCTCTTCAGAAATCTCAATATTATGATTTAATGGAGTGAAAAAAATGTCTGATTCAACTCGTAGATCAATTCAACAACTTGACGAATTAACTATCGATCAGATAGCGGCAGGAGAGGTTGTTGAAAGACCCGCTCAAGTCGTTAAAGAGTTAGTAGAAAATTCTATTGATTCTGGTTGTGGAAAGATAAGAATTGAAATTGTGAATGGTGGGTTCTCTAGAATTTCAGTAATCGACGATGGCAATGGTATCCCTAAAAACGAACTCAAATTAGCTATAAAAAGGCATGCAACTAGTAAGATTTCTTCCTCAGAGGATTTGAGGACAATTGTGACCAAAGGATTTCGTGGTGAAGCATTAGCATCAATAGCTGCGGTTAGTAAAATGACCCTTTCTAGTAAGGTTAAGGGATTAGATGGTTTTTCAATAACAGTTGATAATGGATCCATAGAGAATATCGAATTAATTGGAATTCCTCCCGGTACGAAGGTAGATGTTTTTAATTTATTTGAAAAAATACCGGCTCGTTTATCCTTTCAAAGAAGACCTTCTACAGAAAATGCTGCAATAGTTGATATTGCAATTTCGTTAGCTCTGAGTGAACCAAAAGTTGGAATTATAGTTGAAATTGATGATCGTGTAGTATTAGACTGTCCTCCATGTGATAGTATGGAAGACAGATTATACGACTTATTTGGTTCTACTTCATCTAAATTAATACCTCTTGAATCTTCAGAAAACGATAAAGATGCCCCAGGTAAAGAAAATTGGAATGGATGGGTTTCCCCTCCGGGGATTTCACGTTCTCGCTCTGATGATATTCACGTAATGGTAAATGGTCGACCTGTAAGTCCGGGTCCTTTTTTACAGTCTATTAGGCGTGGATATCATACCAGGTTGATGGTAGGTAGGCATCCAGTTGGTGTCTTTTCTCTTAATCTTCCAACTGAAGAGGTAGATGTCAATGTCCATCCAACTAAGAGAGAAGTCCGATTACAACATTCATGGAGGGTCCTAGAAAGATTGGAGAGAAGTATAAAATATACATTAAGCAAAATCTCGACTCAACCAGAGTTCAAAGATTTAACAATTTTAGAAGGAATAAATATTGATGAAAATAGTGATAGAGACGAAGATGATTCTGAAGATTTCATACCGTCTTGGGCTCAAGTAAGCAATAAAGAAAAAATACAAACGCATTTCAGTAGTATTAGAACTTCGGTAAATAGAGTCCCTTCTGCTAATAATGATCCTGATTTGAATAATTCCGAGCAGCAGACTTTACCTGGATTAGATTCCAATCCCATTTCTCAGTCTTTATCGTCAGAAGAACGTAAATTACATCGTTTTTCCTTAACCGGTAAATCAGTCTCTCCCGTTGACGAACCTCTAAGTGAAGCAGCAATAATACCTGATTTACCTAAGATGAACGTTTTATCACAATTTTCAGATTCATATATTTTAGCAGAAGGAGATGGTGAATTATTCATACTTGATCAACATGCCTTACATGAAAGAATTAGATATGAAAGATTGCGTTCATCCATGGTTAACTGGGCTCCTCAAGAATTAATCAATCCAGTAGATATTTCTTTGGGAGCAAGAGAACTATCAGCTGCACGTTCTAATTCTGAAAGATTACTTGATTTAGGCATTCGATTTACTGAATCTAAAGGAAAAATATTTGTAGAATCTGTTCCAGATGTTTTGATTGGTGATTCAGGACTAGTTGACTTCATTCATGATTTACTAATTGATATTTCTTCTCAACCTGAATCTAGAGGAATTGATACGGTAGAGAAATTACGTGATAAAGTTGCTTTCATGAAATCTTGCCGTGGTTCAGTTAAGGCAAATCAAGAACTTAATTTAGCTGAAATGAGGCGTTTATTACTTGATATGAGAACGGTCCCAAATCCATGGGCATGTGTACATGGCCGCCCAACAATACTCAAACTATCTCAAAATCACCTTGACAAGCACTTTGGAAGACACGGTTAAACTATTTCAGTGAACTTATCAAATCCATAAATTCAGGATGTGTGACTTTTATTATTTCTGTATTATCAATTTCTGCTCCGCAGTAGGTTGCTAATATTACGGCGGTCATAGCCAATCTATGATCCATATGTGTTTTAATCTCCACTTCAGGCCTCTTAGGGAGTTCTTTTCCATACAATTTAATTCCGTCTTTTTTTGGTTCACAGTTTATAGAAAAAGCATTTAATAATTCACATGTCTTAATTATTCTATCCGATTCTTTACCCTTAGTATGCTCGGCTCCAATTATTTCACCTCCATTTGAAATAGCCATTAAGGCCGCGGCAGGAGTAATAATGTCACTAGCATTTACAATATTTAATATTTCCAAGTTTGTTTTTTCTAAATCTTCAAGAGTCGATGACAATAGATTATCGGGGTCATTTTTCTTTACTTTAATTTGTAAATCTTGATGTAATTTTTCTAACAATATAGCCATAGGGTATAAACTAATTTCACTCGGTATTATTACAGTACCTGGTGACTTCACGTCCCAATTAGATAATCGGATATTGTTATTTTCTAACCCCCCCTCAAAGCCCCACTTTCTAGCCAAGTTTATTGTCAATTCTAGGTATCCTGTACTGACCTTTTCTCCCAATAAACTAATATCCATTTCCTCTTTAAAATCTGAAGAAGATAGTATCAGAGAAGTAATTGGCTGACTCGATCTTGAAACATCAATATCTAATTTTTTCTGGATTTTCATTGGCCCTTTTATTCTACAGGGAAAACCATTCCCTGAAACTTCACACCCTAGTTCTCTGAGAAAATTAGCCAATTCGATATTACTTCTATTGCGTAGAGAAGAGTCTCCATCCACAATAATTTCAGAATCAAAAGTAGCAGCTATCACACTCATTATTTTAGCAACGGTCCCTGAGTTACCACAATCTATTTCTTTTTTAGGCGCTATTAAGCCATTTTTTGGAGGTTTAACTATCCATTTCCTCTCTTCTTTGATAATTTCGACACCCATTAATTCTAAACAATTACTCATTGAAATTATATCCTCACCTGGAGTTCCATTGAAAATTATTTCAGTATTCTTCATAGATTTGGATGCAAGCATCAATTCTCTGATCATATGACTCTTGGAAGGCGGTAATCTATATTCAAAAACTCCTTTTGGAGTAATAGGTTCAATCCTTTCCACGCTCTTCGATAGTTGGGTAGTTGTTGAATACTTTTGTCAAGGCTCCAGATTTCTAATAGTGTCTCCAAAGTCACTTATTTCATCCCAAGACCTTGCTTTCTCTTCTATTTGATTAATTCTCATTTCTTCCTTAATGCTACCACCTCTTAATTTTACTAAATTCTTTCTACTGAGTAATTTAGGGCTTAAGCCAGGTAGAATCACACCAATTGCACGAGGGACCCTACCAGGGTATACATCGTTTACGTGTGATGCAATATTTGTAGTGCAATTATTGAATATACTATTATAAAACTCAGGTTTATTGTGTAAATCATTGGTTCTTTTTAGATATGATTCTAACATTTTACACTGATTTCCTTCCCCTAAAATTACGGCTTCAAAAAGATGAGTTTCAGATTTTCTACATCTACTCCTTACACCAATTACATCTTCTTCAGTAGCCCAGACATACATTATTTCAAACTCTCTTAATAGCCCTTTTAATGGACTAAATCTTTCACCTGGCTCTCTTCTAATTTCTATTGAACACGAGATTCTTTCTCCATTTTTAAATTCGAAACTTAGTAAAGTGTGTGCAACAGGTCTTCTAGTTGGATAAAAATATTCTAGAACTAACCATATCTTAGTACATTCAGATATCTTAAACTTTTTTTCTGTCCATCGCTCATCATAATCTTTTGTTGTTCTCCAGTTAAAATTTCTGAAATTTTTTAGTATTACATCGTCTCCATCTATTTCTGCAAAAGAAGTAAATTTATTTTCATTTACCCATGACAAATCGTTAGAAGGGGTTAGATGCCTTATTCTTGACCATACCCATAATAATACGATAGTAACTGATAATATCATAACTAAAGCCATAACAGTCAGGTAATTCATGGCTGTGCTGAGAACGACGTAAACAAGAAACCTCCTATCAATTAGTGGCGCGGCAGGGGAGATTCGAACTCCCGAGGTGAAACACCACTGGATTAGCAATCCAGCGCAATGGCCAGGCTATGCGACTGCCGCAACGTCCATCCGACTTTTGATTATGGCTTAAGCGGAACGGTCTATCTCATTCTTCTTCATTCAATGATTCCTCATCACTATTTTCTTCGATAAGTTCACTTGGCAAACGAGCCACGAATATGATTTCATCATTATATCCCGTTTTTTCTTTATTTCTTAATTCCATGATTCTGGTTCCTTTAGCAACTTTTCCTACAGTTTCTTTAGTTTGATTAGCGGCTAATCTAATCATCATACCTGACTTTGTAAGCATGAATAATTGATCGGATAAATCAGGAATTTGTCTGACACTAATTATTTCATCATCTTGATTTAATGACATAGTTCGGACCCCTTTTGTCCCTCTATTTGTTTTCCTGTAACCATCTCTTTCATACACCTCATCTCCATTTTCATCTACGATCTTTTGTTTGTTTTGGTCGTATTGATTAATCATTTGGCCTGATCCTAGCCTTGTTCTTTTTGCCATGCCGAACTTAGAAATTGTCAATACATTATTTTCAAAATTGTCTGATACAATCATACCTATTACTCTATCATCTCGACTTAATTTCATTCCACTTACTCCTTGACTAACTCTACCTTGTACTCTAACAGTATGGGTAGTAATTTCTTCACCAGTATTTCGGTCCAATCTAGTCTTTTTCTCAGAAGGCATAAATCTGCAAGCATATCCTTGAGCAGATACTAGAACCACATGATCAGTATCCTTTGATGCGCGTACTGAAATCAGGCTATCATTATCTCCTTGAGCAAACTTAATCGCGTATTTCCCATTCTTATTTATTTTCACATATTCTGAAAGATTACTACGTTTTATCCTTCCATTTTTAGTGGCGAAAATAAGGTAATTCCCATCCGGTTCTTCTAATAGGTCCTTAGATATAGGAAGTAATGAAATAATATTTTCATCATCTCTTAAACTTCCTAGTAGATTTCTGATATGTCCTCCTCTAGAAAGTCTGCTGCCTTGAGGAGTTTCCCAGGCTTTTAATCCATAAACTCTGCCTTGATCAGTAAAAATTAGTAGTCTATCTTTACTGAAACACGTTACTATCAACTGAGGCGTATCCTCGTCTTTTGTTGTTACTCCTCTGAGTCCTTTACCTCCTCTATTTTGAACTCTAAAACTTTCAACTGGTAAATGTCTAATGTAATTATCTTCTGATAATGTTATTGCAATTGCCCTTTCTTCAATTAGATCCTCTCTATCCATAGACAGAGGCATTGGATCAATGAATGAGCGTCTTTCATCTCCATGTTTTTCTACCATTTCTTCCATTTCTTCTAATAAAATGTTTAACCTTCTCAACCTTGAATCAATTATTTCTCTCAAGTCAGTGATTTTCAATTGTAACTCATCGAATTCATTCTTTACTTTGTTAACATCAAGTTTACTAAGTTGATATAATCTCCTTTCAGCAATTGCCTTCGCCTGTGCTGCCGTGAAATTAAACGTTTTAATACCTTTAATTATACTCTCTTCCCCCTTCAAAATAAGCTCAAACTGCTCGCGACTTTCACTTGCTTTTCCAACTGCAATTATATCGTCAATCCTATCTTGTGCTTTTACTAACCCCTCTAATATATGAGCCCTAGATTCTGCCTTATCTAAATCAAACTTTGCTCTTCTTTCAATCACGGATTCTCTATGTTCAACATGTGTATGAAGCATAACAGGGAGTGTCAATAAAACTGGCCTTCCATCCAAAATCCCCATCATATTTGCGGAATAGGATTCTTGTAAACGGCTAGACTTGAATAATTGATTTAGTACTGCATGTGGGTCTGCATTATTTTTAACCTCTATTAATACCCTAATGCCTTCTTTAGAAGATTCATCTCTGATATCTCTTATACCTATTACAGTGCCTTTAGTGACTAGTTCTGCAATATGTACAAGCATATCTGCTTTCTTTACCTGATAGGGTATTTCATGGATAATTATCCTCTTACCTTTAGAATCATCTAAAACTTCACATCTTGATCTTACATGAAATCTTCCTTTCCCCGTCGAATACATATCGTAAATCCCATCAATCCCATGAATCCCTGCACCAGTAGGGAAATCTGGTCCCTTTACGTGTTGCATGTACTCATCAATCGAAATATTTGGAANTTCTATTTTTTCGATTCCTTGTTCAATAATCTGATTGACATGAAGTTTTATTGCACCTGATACTTCAGTTAAATTATGAGGAGGNATTCTTGTTGCCATNCCTACAGCTATNCCNTCACTTCCATTTAGTAATAAATTNGGTAATCTGGATGGGAGAACAGTNGGTTCATATTCNGAATCATCAAAGTTTGGTTCAAAATTAACNGTTTTCTTTTCAATATCCTCTAGCATATGCTTTGAAATTTTATCAAGTCTACTTTCTGTNTAACGCATTGCTGCNGGNGGGTCTCCATCTATAGAGCCAAAATTCCCCTGTCCATCAACTAATGGNTATCTAAGTGAAAAATCTTGNGCCATCCTAACCATTGTGTCGTAAATGGATTGATCNCCGTGNGGGTGATATTTACCCATNACTTCNCCGACNGATCTAGCNGATTTACTNAATTTTTTCTCTGAAGTATGNCCTCCTTCATACATTCCATACAAAACTCTNCTNTGTACTGGTTTAAGTCCNTCTCTNGCATCTGGNAGTGCTCTTCCGATTATTACGGACATTGCATAATTGATATACGATGTTTTCATCTCTTTATTCAATGGATGATTAAGGANATTCTCATTNTTAGTGNTATTTGTTTCAGTATTTTCTTCTTCAGATGTCAAGATTTGTCACCTCCTTNGCATGTTTTTCNATAAACGCTCTTCTATCAGGGACATCTTCTCCCATTAGTATCTCAAACATTCTGTCTGATTCTTCNGCATCTTGCACNGTTACTTTTAGCATNGTTCTAGTTTCAGGATTCATAGTGGTTTCCCAAAGCTGTTCGGGATTCATTTCTCCCAGACCTTTGTACCTTTGAACTCCAATTTTNGTNTTCGGATTGTCTCCTCTNAANTGTTCAATAATNTCNTCTCTCTCTTCATCAGAATANGCATATTTACTTACTCTTCCTTTACTNAGTTGNTATAGCGGCGGCTGAGCTATATACACNTGTCCTTNAGAAATTGCAGGNCGCATAAATCGCCATAAAAATGTCAACATTAGAGTACGGATATGAGCNCCATCAATATCAGCATCGGTCATTATTATTATTTTTGAGTATCTNAATTTACTAGTATCAAATTCNCCTTCCTCAGGANATTCNTCTTCTGANGGGTTACCTACCCCTGCTCCAAGTGCNCTAATCATTGTTTGAATTTCATTATTTTGGAATACTTTAACCAAATTNCTACGTTGTCTTTCGACATTTAGAATTTTNCCTCTNAGGGGTAAAATGGCTTGAATTCTTCTNTCNCTTCCAGTTTTTGCAGAACCTCCTGCNGAATCTCCTTCAACGAGATAAACTTCACATTCTGAAGGGTCTCTTGATTGACAATCAGCCAATTTNCCAGGTAATCCTCCTCCTTCTAAGACTCCCTTTCTACGAGTTAGATCTCTTGCCTTTCTTGCTGCTTCNCTNGCCTTTGANGCCAAAAGNGCCTTGTCTACAATTAATTTTCCGACGCTGGGATTTTCTTCGAAGAATTCACCCAGTTTTTCATAAACTACNGTTTCAACAATACTTGTTACTTCGCTACTAACTAATTTATCTTTAGTTTGTGAAGAGAACGATGGGTCAGGATGTTTNACACTAACAATTGCNGAAAGTCCTTCTCTTACGTCATCNCCTGACAGAGAGTTTCCTTTCAGNAATTTTCTTTTCTTTGCATGATTATTTACTGACTTTGTCAAAGCTCCNCTCAAACCAGTCATATGAGTNCCTCCGTCCTTNTTNCGGATAATATTCGTGTAGCAAAAGATAGTTTCACTAAAAGCATCTGACCACTGTANTGCCAACTCAATAGTCACTGGTCCCTTTTCAGTATCCTTTTCTCCATTAATTTGAATNACTTCTTGGTGCATTACTTCNCGGTTTGAATTAATNTGTGNNACAAACTCGGCTAATCCTCCNTCATAGTGGTGTGTACTAACATTCTTTTCCTCATCTCTTTCGTCAGTGATGATTATTTCCAATCCTGCATTCAAAAATGAGGTTTCCTTTAATCTAGTATCTATTTGATCGAATTCAAAATCAGTAATGTGTGTGAAAATAGTCAAATCAGGTTTAAATTTTATTTTGGTGCCTGTATCTGTGCATTTNCCTATTTCTTCTACGGGCTTAACAGGGACTCCTGCTTCATACCTCTGATGATAAATAATGCCATCTCTATGTATAGTCATCTCCATCCATTCTGAAACTGCGTTTACTGCAGAAACGCCAACTCCATGAAGCCCTCCTGAAACTTTGTAAGAACTATTATCAAATTTTCCTCCCGCATGAAGTTTAGTCATAATCACTTCTGCAGCTGATATCCCATACTCTTCGTGCACTCCAACTGGAATTCCTCTCCCATAGTCGCGCACAGAGAGAGACCCATCTTTATGTAAATTAACTTCAATTAATGCTGTGTGGCCTGCCAAATGTTCGTCAACAGAATTATCTACAACTTCCCAAATACAGTGATGTAAAGCACTACCATCGTGTGGGTCACCTAAGTACATCCCGGGTCTTTTTCTGACGGCTTCTAGGCCCTCTAATACTTGGATACTTTCGGCGCCGTAGTCTTCTGTCATCTTATTCATCAACCAGTTTCTGAGGGTTCCCTAAAGGAACCTCAATTTAACTGTATAATTGGGGTGTCAGGGGGTTATTGAATGCTTTCGATATCTTTCACGAAATATATCCAAACAAGGCTAAAACAAGACATTCTAGATTATTTTCTCTGAGAAAACCCTCGGCACGATTAAACGGGCCTCATTTCTCGGACCTTCAATGAGTTTGCCCTTGATATGTGTTTCTCTCACTGGTTGTACAGTCGATGAGATGGTAAAAGATGCAGCAAGAGCTACTGCAGTCGGTGCAGATATTGTTGAAGTTCGTTTAGATAAATTATGGGTTGTAGAACAAGAAATTGATGTCTCAGAAAAAGTAAAATCAGATTCTGATGATAATCGTAAATCTGTTTATACTCCACCTGAATTTATCTCTCAGTCAATGGATTCAGTAGATTTAGAATCATCATTAATTTCCTTTAGAACTGGTATTGAATTACCTGTTATCTTAACTTGTAGGCCTGAAAGACAAGGTGGTTATTTCCCAGGTTCTGAGAAAGAGAGAATTGAAGTATTAACCAAGGCCATAAAGAGTGGAGTAAGTTGGATTGATTTAGAGACTGATATAGAATCTAAAGAAAGGAAAAAATTAGTAAAAATGGCCGGAGATAGTACGAAGATAATATCTTCTAACCACTATGATCAATCTCCGGGTTCTACTAATGAAATTATTGAAGAAATCGGTGAAATTTCTGGTTCTGGAAATATTATCAAAATTGTTTTCAATACTGCTGGTAAGAAAGATGCTTTGAAGTTATTTGATATTGCATGGAGAACCAGAGATTCTAACGATAAACTATCAATAATGGGTATTGGTGCTGGAGGTGATTGGACAAGAATTCATGCACCTTTGTTGAATCAAAGCATGGTCTACACTACAATGGAAAATGGATGGTATCTTGCTCAGCAAGGTAAAATTAATACCAGTGACTTAAAAACTGCTTGGAAACTACTTGAATACAATTAATTTTCTAACATTGGGATTTCTATCTCTTCAACTTGTTCTTTGTCAAGTCCGTATGAATGATATTTACTATTAATTATTAATGGGACAATTAGGCAAGATAAAGGAAGTACAGCTAGCAATATATATGCTGTGAATTTTGGCAACATAAGTCTATCTTCAACATCAACTAATAATTCAACATTCAACGCGCCTCCTGCTGATTCCTGATCTGTATTTCTGTTGTTATCCCAATTATCGAAAACCAAGTAGTATTCTATTAATTGATCACTTCCAAACCAAGATGATGATGTTTGTGTATCCACTGATACTGAAAAATAACCTGATTCTGATTTTTCATATGAATGTACATCTCTAAAAGGCATCCAAGTAATCATATCTCTATATTCAACAGGTAATGAGTTAAATCCATCTAACCAGTTTTCAGTCCTATCTTCATAATTCCAATAATAAAAATCTCTGTAATTCCCCTCACTCATTAAGTATACATCTGCCTTCACTCCGTTACTTGGAGGGGAATCTGCATCTCCTGAATAAGTATAACAGAAAGTGTACGATTTACCTGGAGATAGAGCCATACTAATAGCAGTAGCTGAATCATTATTTACACTTAATTCCATACTAAAATCCTGAGA
>PCAW01000005.1:0-8255 GCA_002730775.1 Methanobacteriota archaeon
TTCGAGAATGAAGTTATTGATACTGGTATTGAAAGTATTGATGATGTTTTAGTTGGTGGAGAATCTGATGGTTTATCTGATAGTGGAACGTCTAGTATTATTGGAAACATTCAAACTCTTACTCTTGTTGGGACTGGTGTATCTGCAACTGCGGTGGCTGGTATTATCACTGAGGGCGGAATTCGTACAATTACTGTAACAAACAGAGGTGGCGGATACACCTCTGTTCCAAGAGTTGCAATATCATCTGCTCCTTCAGGAGGAATTACTGGTATTGCAACTGCAGTGATGATAGGTGGAATTAATGTATGCAACCAGAGTGCTAATCCTAAAGCAAGATCTGTTCAAAATATTGATATTATAAATCCAGGAGCTGCATATACTCTTGCTCCAGGTGTTCGGGTTATAGGTGGAGGAGGTGCTGGTGCCGCTGCAACAGCAACAATTGCTGATGGTGTCGTAGGAATTATAACTATCACTGCAGGTGGTTCTGGATATGTCACAGACCCAACTATTACATTTAGCAATGAAGTATTCCTGTCCGGTGTAAGCACCGCAGGTGCCGCTGCAACGGCAATTGTTAGTGCTGCAGGTACTATCAGTGGTATTCACTTCATTAACGCTGGATTAGGGTATAGCACTGCACCTACAATCACAATCTCTGATCCAGATATGGATTCTACAGGCGAGTTTATATTTAATGAAATTGTAACAGGATCTAGTAGTAATACAACTGGCAGAGTCAGAGTTTGGAACTCTGAAACTAATATCCTTGAGATAGCAAATGTTACAGGAACTTTCACTCTTGGAGAAAATATTGTTGGATCTAAGTCGGGTGCATCGCATGAACTTAGAAAAGTCAACGTAAATCCAATTGATGACGGATTTGCTGACAATTTGAATATTGAAAACGCCGCAGATAATATCTTAGACTTCTCTGAGCAAAACCCATTTGGGATGCCCTAAATAAAAGTATCTTATAATCAAGATATTTTAGGTTTTAGAAATGTTTGAATATTTTTACAACGAAGTATTGAGAAGAACCATAATTTCATTTGGTACACTTTTTAATTCGTTGACAATCAAACAAACGAATTCTGATGATAATATTACAAATGTTATTAGAGTTCCTTTGTCATATGGACCGACTCAGAAATTTTTAGCTAGACTTGAACAGCAAGCAGATTTAAACAAGTCAACTGCTATTACTTTACCTAGAATGTCATTTGAGTTTACTGGACTTACATATGATCCTACTAGAAAAGTAACCACTACTCAATCATATACAGTAAAAGATCCCAGTGATGGATCTGAATCCAAAAAAGTGTATATGCCAGTTCCATATAACATGCAATTTGAATTGTCTGTTATGGCAAAATTAAATGATGATGCTTTACAAATTGTAGAACAAATTTTACCATACTTTCAACCAGCATATAGTTTATCAGTAGAATTGGTTGAATCTATTAAAGAGAAAAGAGATATTCCAGTCATCTTGGAAAATATTACCATGCAAGATGATTATGAGGGAGATTATACAACAAGAAGAGTTTTACTTTATACTTTTAGATTTACTGCAAAAACATATCTATTTGGTCCGGTATCTACTGCAACCAAAGATATTATCAAAAAAGCAACTGTCAGTTATCTTACTGGTACAGATACCGACAATACACAAAGAGCAGTTACATATTCAGTAGTACCAAGAGCAATCAAGAATTATGTTGGAGATGCAACTACTACATTAACCGAAGATATCTCCAAAACTACTAAAGTTATTGAAGTTGAAAGTGTTTCTGGATTGACTGCCAAATCTTATGTTGATTTAGAAGGTGAAGAACTATTCATTAAATCTATTACTGATAATAAAATTACAGTTCTTAGAGGAAGAGATGGAACTACTATCACTGAGCATTTGAGAGGATCTCCAATTGCTATTATTGATACAGCAGACAATGCTCTTATCCCAGAAGGTGATGATTTTGGATTCAGTGGATCTTTGTGATATGACTACAAAATTTGATAGTTTAAATGATGAATTTAATGTTGTTGATGATATCGTTCAACCAGAAGTTATTGAAAGAAAAATTGAGAAGATAAAAGAAACTTCTGATGATATTAAAAAAGATTATGATTATACAAGAGGTAATCTATACTCAATAATTGAAAAAGGTCAAGAAGCAATTAATGGTATTCTTGAACTAGCTCAAGAAAGTGAAATGCCTAGAGCCTATGAAGTTGCAGGACAATTAATTAAAAATGTTGCTGATGCCACTGATAAGTTGATGGACTTGCAGAAAAAATTGAAAGATGTAGAAGAAGAGAAACAAAAAGGTCCATCAACTGTCAACAACGCTTTATTTGTTGGATCAACTGCAGAGTTGGCAAAACTTTTAAAGGCACAAACTAAAGAAATGGATAAATAAAAAGGGAAGAGAAATTCCAAGGTACTAAGATTACTCATACAATGTCATACGAAGATTTACCTTCGATTGAAGAGTTTACTGAAGACACTAGTAAACTACCATCAGTCGATGATTTTTTAACAGAGGAAAAAGAGGATTTACCCTCTGTTGAGGACTACATCGAAAAAGAAGAATTTAAAGAAGAAGTACAAACCATAGAAGATTTAGATGGTAATACTTTTGCAGAAATAAAAGATATAGTTCCACCTTGGCCAGAACTAGTAAGATTAATTAATGATGTAAGATCAGATATACCTGACATTCCAGAAATAAAATATTATGACAAGGAATTAGAAGCACTTGCAGAGCAGATTAGTCAAGTAAAATCTGACATTCCAGAAATTCCTGAAGTCAAATATTATGATGGAGAAATTGAAGCAATCTGTGAGCAGATTGATAGTGTAAAAGAAAAAGTTTTAGAATTACCAGAAGTCAAATATTATGATGAACAAATAAAAGATCTTGAAACTAGATTAAATCTTACAAATCAAAATATTGATGAACTTCCAGAACCAGAGGTTCATGCAGAAGATTTAAAAAAAATTCGTGACGAGGTTGAAAGAGTAAAATCTGAAATACCATCTTTTCCAAAGTGGGTTAATGAAGTAAATGAAGTTCCAGATTTTTCCTGGATAGGAAAAACTTTTGGTGTAATTGATAGTGATTTTATTAAGGTAAATGATACTATCGATACTCTTAGAGAAACTGTAGGTCAAGAGTTGGAAAGATTAATTGACGATAGTGAGACTAAATTTTTTGAGAATAAGGTTCAGAGAGGAACTGAACTAAATGATCTTGACGAAAAATATAAGGAAGTAAAAGAAAATATTTGGAAAGAACTTAGAGATTCATCTTTAAGAATATGGGAATACCATAAAGAATTTAAGGATGATGATAGGAAACTAAAAAAACAAATTAATAGTCAATACAATACTCTTAAAAAAAGTTTAGAAGAGAATCTTAAAAAAGTTAATGAAAATAGTATTGAAACTGATAAAGTTCTTTTAAATTATTTTGAAGGTTTAAAAGAAGAATTATCTAATATTAAAATACCTGAAGTAAAATATTATGATGATGATATTAGAAGATTAAAAACAGATTATAAAGATCTTCGTGAACTTGTAAAGACAATAAAATCTGAACAGAAAGAACTAAACGAAGAAGTAAAGACTTTAAATGAAGTTGCCCTTGAGGAACCACATGACAAACCACAAGATATTGGTGGGCAACAAGATCCATTAACACCAATTGATCAACAATTTACAACCTTTAAAGATTTAAAACAACACTATCAAATCTTTATTAATAGAATTCAAACTCAGATTGCTTCTATTGGTGGAGGTGGTGCCGGATTTATTAAAGATTTAGATGATGTAAGTTTTGATCAAACTGATGGTGACAATAAACTATTAATTTATAATCAGGCAGATTCCAAATGGGTTGGTATTGCTAGTACTGCATTTTCTAATGATATTGTTGGTATTGATACTACAGGAACATCATATTTTACCAACATTAATGCTGCTGGAACTATTGTTGGTACTGCAGCATCATTTAGTGGCAGTATATCTGTAGCAGGAACAATTACATATGAAGATGTAACTAATATAGATTCTGTTGGTATTGTAACTGCCAGAGATGGATTATTACTTGGTACTAATGGAAATGCAACTACTATTATTGCATTAGAGGCTGCAAGTTCTACAACTTCATCTACATCACAATCTAATATAGATACATTTAGTGCTAGTGTATATCGATCTGCACAATATCAAGTTCAAGTCACAAGAGGTTCATCATATCATGTTTCTACCATGAATTTAGTTCATGATGGAACTAATGTTTATATGAGTGAATTTGGTACTATTAAAACTGGAGCAGTTCTTGCAACATTTGATGCAGATATAAATTCGGGAAATGTAAGATTTAGAGCAACTCCGAGTTCTAGTTCATCAACAGTATTTAAAATTTCAAAAGTGCTAACCAAGGTATGAAAACACTAAGCCAATTTTTAAAAGAAACAGCAATGTCTGTTGGAAATGGTGGATACACTGGTAGTGGATCTGCAAATGTTGCTGGATATGATAAGTATCTTTTTCCTCAAGGAATAGATTTACTATCTCAGGATTATCAAACTCCAGGACAATCCGGATTAGCAAAGTGGAGATTTTCTGGAGTTTATCCAGTACAAAAATTAAGTCTTTCTGATGTTACCAATATGGTTGATGCATCAAACAAGTTATTTAACTTAGAAACAAGTAGAACTCAAAATAGGATAAGAAAAACTTTTGAGCAATTTAGAGAAGATATTAGTAATAAATATAAAGAGGAAGTTGATTTCCAAAAATGAAGTGCAAACCAGGTAATTACTATTGCTACACNAATAAGGAGTGTAAACCAATNCCTAAAGGNTTTATGGTTGATCCTGAAGGAATGCTTCGTAAAGAGAATGGACATACTGTAGATGAAGCCAATAAGAGTGGAGATTCTTCTCTGCGTGATTGGTTTGGTAAAAGTAANTCAAGTGATGGTAAACCTGGTTGGGTTCAACTTGGTGGTAAGTACTCTGGGAAACCTTGTGCTAAACAACCTGGTCAAACAACAAAACCCAAATGTGGTTCCAGTAAAATGAAACGCAATCTATCTAAAGGTGAAGAACAATCAGCGTTTCGTAGAAAAAATGCAAAAGATCCAAATCCAAATAGAAAAGGGAAGGCAATTAACGTGAACACTGAAGAATTTACAACGCTACCACTTTCTATTGAAATTCCTAATAACATTAGAGATTTTAACTTGGGACTTATGTTCCGTGAAAGTTTGGATATAAACAGCGGGATGTTATTTATTTTTGAAGAAGTTGATCACCAATCCTTCTATATGAAAGAAACAAAAATTCCTCTTGATATTGCATTTATTACTGAAGAAGGAACAATCGAAAGTATCAAACAATTAGAACCATATGATGAAACACCAGTTGCTTCTGATGGAGAAGTCCTGTGTGCATTAGAAGTAAATCGTGGATGGTTCGTAGAAAATAATGTTGAAGTAGGTGACGAGATTGATATTGATGAAGCAGCGGGAGAAAAAGACGCTTGCTATCATAAAGTCAAATCACGCTACTCAGTTTGGCCAAGTGCATATGCGTCAGGAGCACTAGTCAAGTGTCGTAAAAAAGGTGCAAAAAATTGGGGTAATAGCACCAAGAAAGAAGAACTTGAAATGGAAGCATGTTGGAAAGGATATGAGAAAAAAGGTATGAAAACTATGTTTGGAAAAAAGTATCCAAACTGTGTTAAGAAGACAAAGAAAGAAGAGGTTGAAGTACAAGAAGCAGTAAGAATACCAGCAAAAACTGGTAACCTTGTTGATACCTATTTTAATTTTAGAGGAAAGTTTTTTGCTCTAAAAATGTTCTTCCCACAAATAGCTTTACCCACAAGATCTGATGTTCAAAATCAGATTAATAAAGTATATCCCGGCGCGAAACTAGCAACATTCAAAGTTTCGGAGTATGAACCAGGAGAACCAGTTCTCCAAGTTGCCGAAGGGGCAGCATGGACAAAAAAATCAGGAAAAAATAAAGAAGGCGGACTCAATGAAAAAGGACGAAAGTCTTATGAAGCGCAAAATCCAGGATCTGACCTTAAGGCACCAAGCAAGAAGGTTGGAAATCCCAGGAGGGCATCCTTCTGCGCTAGAATGAAAGGTATGAAGTCTAAATTGACTTCTGCTAAAACTGCTAGAGACCCCGATAGCAGAATTAATAAATCACTTAGAAAGTGGAATTGTTGAGTAAATTATGGCTGATAATGTATATCTTGGAAATCCGTTATTAAAAAAAGCAAATACTCCAATAGAGTTCTCACCGGAACAAGTTGGAGAATATATTAAGTGTCAAAGTGATCCTGTTTACTTTGCCACTCACTATGTAAAAATTGTTTCTCTTGATGAAGGACTNACACAATTTATTCCATATCATTTTCAAGAAAAGTTAATTAATAACTTTCATGAGAATAGATTTAACATATGCAAAATGCCACGACAGACTGGTAAGTCTACAACTGTTGTNTCATATCTTTTGCATTATGCACTCTTTAATGATTCAGTAAATATTGGNATTCTTGCAAACAAAGCATCCACTGCAAGAGAACTGCTAGCAAGGTTAGCAACAGCATATGAAAACTTACCCAAATGGATGCAGCAAGGTATTTTGGTATGGAACAAGGGAAACATTGAGTTAGAAAATGGCAGTAAGATATTGGCAGCTTCTACGTCTGCAAGTGCTGTCCGAGGCATGTCGTTCAATATCCTCTTCCTCGACGAATTTGCATTCGTTCCAAACCATGTTGCAGACTCGTTCTTTGCATCTGTTTATCCTACTATTACTTCTGGTAAGAACACCAAAGTAATTATTGTATCTACACCACATGGTATGAATCATTTCTACCGTATGTGGCATGATGCGGAGAAAGGTAAGAGTGAATATATTCCAACAGACGTTCATTGGTCTGAAGTTCCTGGTAGAGACTCTAAGTGGAAGGAGACTACAATTGCAAATACTTCAGAGGCACAATTTAAGGTTGAGTTTGAATGTGAATTTTTAGGATCAGTCAATACTCTGATTGCTCCAAGCAAGTTGAGAACTTTAGTTTACGATAATCCAATACAAAGAAATGCTGGATTAGATGTATACGAGAATCCAATACAAGATCACGATTATGTAATGACAGTTGACGTTGCTAGGGGAGTTGGTGAAGATTACTCAGCATTTGTTTGCGTTGACATTACAGAATTTCCCCATAAAATAGTTGCAAAATATAGAAACAATGATATTAAACCAATGCTATTTCCAAATATCATTTATGAGATAGCAAAGAGTTATAATGGTGCATATGTCTTATGCGAAGTTAATGACATTGGTGATCAAGTTGCAAGTATTTTACAATATGATCTTGAGTATCAAAATCTTCTTATGTGCTCTATGAGAGGTAGAGCAGGTCAAATTGTAGGTCAAGGATTCTCTGGTAAGAAAACTCAATTGGGAGTTAAGATGTCCAAAACTGTAAAAAAAGTTGGATCACTTAATCTTAAAACTCTTATAGAAGAAGATAAAGTTATCTTCAATGATTATGAGATTATTTCTGAGTTAACAACATTTATATCAAAGCATAATTCATTTGAGGCTGAAGAAGGTTGTAATGATGACTTAGCAATGTGTTTAGTCATATATGCATGGTTGGTGGCACAAGATTACTTTAAAGAATTAACCGATCAGGATGTTAGAAAAAGATTATATGAAGAGCAAAAAAATCAAATTGAACAAGACATGGCACCATTTGGGTTTATGAGTGATGGTTTAGACGATAGTAGTTTTGTTGATGGTGATGGTGATAGATGGTTTAATGCGGCTACGGATGAGTATGGTGATAGATCTTATATGTGGGAGTATAGATAAATGAAACACGAAATTCCTGAGGAGATTAAGAAGAATGGATTTGCTTGCTTCGGTAGTTTGAATCAAGCAGAGAGAGCATGTGTTCTACTTGGTGATGATGCTTATAGAGAATCATTAGACCTTGACAACGATGATGCTTCCTGTTGGCAGATTCCAAGTGGAGAACACTCTACTTTTGCTGGATGGAATCCTCAGTGTGTGCCCACCATGGAGTACATTGTATGGAAACTAAAACGCCTTGACGGTATTATTAAGGGAGAAATCATTGGATAAGTTATCTAAAGAAGAGATGAGATCTAAGATCAAAGAGTTCTCTGCACTTCTCAAAAGTCAAA
>PCAW01000002.1:0-24801 GCA_002730775.1 Methanobacteriota archaeon
CATGATCCAGTCGTACAATACTGGATTCATAATGGAATGATTAATGTTGATGGAGAAAAAATGAGTAAATCATTAGAGAATTTTTGGACTATTAGGGATGCTATCTCTAAAGTACATCCTTTAGAATTAAGATATTGCTTAATCAACGCACCTTACAGGCAACCAGTTGAATTTAACGATGTAATGCTTGAAGATTCGTCAAATCATTATCAAAGACTGATTTCAGTTTATGGAGAAGGTCTTTCTCTACACGGAAAGAAGTCATGGCAAAATTCAGATTTCTTAATCTCTTCCAGCAATAATTTTTCTAATGGAATGAATGATGACTTCAACACTAGGGTTGCAGTTGTCGAAGTACAGTCAGTAGTTAAATATTTGAGAGATAAAATTGATTCCAATGACGAAGAAGAGATTTGTGCTTCAGTATCATGGTTGTCAGACTTTGCCGGTGAGGTTCTAGGACTTCTTCCAGATGATGATTCTCTTCTTGAGGAAGCTAACCGGAAGAATGCCGATAAATCCGCTATATCGGAGTTAGTCAATGATTTATTAAATCAGAGAAAAGTAGCTCGCGAGAAAAAAAATTGGGAGAGAGCAGATGAAATTAGAAGTGAATTAAACTCAATGGGAGTAATTGTTGAAGACTCTCCTAGTGGGCCTATCTGGAGATTGAAATAAAATATTTTTATTTTTCTATCTTAGAATCCACAGCGAAGCACCGATAAGTCATATCACCTCCGAAATAATGTGTCTATCCCCTCCGTGATTGAAACTACATGTGTAGTTTTGATAGTTTTTAGCACTGCCATGGCAGGTTGTCTTGATTCATCAGACAAAATTTTCGAGGAAGAAATTGATTGGGATAAAAATTTGATTTATCTAGAAGATCCATTAACTCATGAAGATGCTAGAAACTTTATAGTTGGTTCACCTTCAACAAATGATACTTGGGGAGAGTCTTTTTGGGCAGTATTCGGTAATGAAGAAGGAGGAAATTGTTGTGAACATTATCTTGCTGGTACAAAAGAGGGATGGATTGTAAATTTTGGAGGAGAATACCCAACTTGGACAGAAGATAGAGGACATACTTGGCAAGAATATCAACCAACTATCTTCTCACAGATTGGTTGTATGGAACCTAAACCAACTCTTCCAGGTCAAGAAGGACTTGGAGAAGGAAGTATTGTCCAGGCAACTAATGGCGATTTAATTTCAATGGGGTGGTTCCCGTATCCAAGTGCTAGCGGAGCGGATCAATTCTATGCATTCCTATATGACGCAGAAGATGAAGAATGGACTTGGTGTTTTAATCGAACACCCGAACCATTCTATGATAGATCTTGGCAAGTTGAGGTTATTGGTCCAATTAATGGGGGTGTCTACGGAAACGGAGATTATGCTAGTTTAGTGATCTCTAATTTCTGGCACCAAGTTCAGAATGTTGGGGGACAGATATCGACTGATGGATTAAACTATGATTATTTTCCATTCCCTGATAGAGATGGAAATTTAGATAGTATTGAGGTAAATCTAATTTCTTCTGATTTAGGGGTTGAATGGGACTTTACTAAGCCCCACAAGGAAATGAGATCTTTCCCAGTCCCATCAGGTGGTCTTTACTTTCCAAATTATTTCGTTGATGGTACTGANGCNTATCTAGATACATCACTTAATTGGTGGTCTGCTACAAACCAAAATGGNTCATCACTTCCNTCAGAATATTGTNCTTTTGATTCNTCNAGCGCACTACANTGTGTANTATCCGAGTCAAATATGGTTACTCATCTTATGTCTTGGGATGGTGGNGAAAGTTGGCAAAATTATACCTACGACCTNTCNGGTGATGCTAGTGCNATTGAGGAATGGGAGTTCCATTCAAGCGGNNTTCACGATCTCTTTGTTTTGAATATCAGATATCAAAGTTCTTCTGGGCCTGACATNGATATTGCATGGCATGTTCGTGATTTTTCTGAATCATTGGTTCCTGATACNAAGACCCTCATNGGNCAAGGNGATTTAGATTCTACATCAGGTGCNGGTGCGGACATTAGATTTGATTTTGCGAGTATGGGTATACTTCCTGANGGTGGTTCTTTTATTGCTTATCACGATTCAACTGATCCNGANCCTCTATTTGCAGTTGAGCTGCTTCTTCCAAGTGAATATAGTANTAATTAGAATTAATTTATTTCTTTAANAGAGAAATTTACTCNAATGCCATCAACTTCGAAANATTCTANTTTTTNGGGAATATCGCCTTGATTAATACNTGCATTTCCNGCTCTCGTCTCAATCTGTATGTGTGACCAGTCGTTATCAAATAATTGTTCTTTAGAATCAATCCANANNTNAAGTTNAATTAATGCCTCAACATCAAGATTTTTCTCTTTTCTTTTTGCTTGTACNTGCCTAATTATATCTCTCGCCAGNCCTTTTGACACTAAATNNTCATTTAGTGACATATCCAAAACNAATGAAACATCGCCTATTTCTTCAAGAGATATAGTTGCAGCGGCAAAGTTTTCTTTCTCAACTCTTCTNAATTCAATATCTTCCATTGTTATNTCATATCCCTCTAAGATACAAATCTCAGCTTCAATTTCAAGTAGAATATTATCTGGNTCTGCATTTTCTAGCAATTCTAATACTGCNGGTAAATCTTGCCTACATTTTTTNCCTAACGATTTACGATTNGGAGCGATTTCNATTCTTTGGAATCTGTCAAGNTNTTCTTCAGTNGTAAGTTCNTCAACATTCANCTCTTCAGCCAATATTTCATGAAAATCTGAAATATCTGGNCCTCCNACAATCCAACCTGACTTACAAGGTAATCTCTGNCTTCTACCTGCNTCNACNCTNACTCTTCTNCCAGTCTCNGCTAACTTNCTTACCAANGACATTTCTTGTTCAAGTACCCAATTTTGAGGAGGCAANTTTCTCTCTACNAAATTAGAACCAACNGGCCAATCTGCAAGATGTACTGAATGCCCAGTTAGNTCTCTATGGATTTGGTCNGGTATGAANGGAGAAACTGGNGCCATTAATCTACAGACAGTGAGTAANACTTCATGGAGAGTATGNTGACAAGACCTCTTATCGTTNCTTTCATCTTCATTCCAAAGTCTNCTTCTAGATCTTCTTACATACCAATTNGATAAGTCATTGATNACAAAATTTTCTAGTTCTCTTCCTGCTTTATGGAAGTCCCAAGAAANGAANTTTTCATGNTAATTTTCNGCAACTGTTGTCATTCTCGAGAGAATCCATTTATCTAAATTACTTCTTTCTTTTATGTNNACATAACTATNTTTTTCTTCAGGNTCAAAATTATCTANAGANGCATAATCTGAATAGAACNTATGTACATTCCATAGAGTAAGGAACATTTTAGCATACGATTCCCTAACTCCATTGGGNTCNAAGTTTGTTGGNGTCCATGGTGCACTCTGNGTCATCATATACCATCTAATAGCATCAGAACCTTCCTTGTTAAAATGGTCCCAAGGATTAACTACATTGCCTCTTGATTTACTCATTTTCTTNCCNTCTTTATCTAAAATATGNCCTAGNGAAAGACATCTCTTGTAAGCCACATTATCGAAAACGGTAGTAGATACNGCTAGTAATGAATAGAACCATCCNCGGGTCTGATCAACAGCTTCACAAATATAGTCTACAGGAAAAACACNCTCNAATTTCTCTTTATTCTCAAANGGATAGTGCCATTGGGCAAAAGATGCGCAACCNGAATCAAACCAACAATCCATTACATATGGCTCCCTAATCATCTCTCCCGAACAATCANCATTACTNCANTTTAGTTTGACATCATCAACATAGGGTCGATGTAATTCAGGAGGTGTAGGTGAATCATCTGTCTTCATTGATATCATTTCTTCNATACTACCAATACAATGTTCATTNCCACATTCATTACATATCCATACAGGGANTGGTGTNCCCCAGTATCTTTCACGNCTAATNGCCCAGTCTTTGATATTAGACANCCATTCNCCCATTCTTTTCGTTCCAGTCCACTCAGGTGCCCATTCAACTTCTGAATTATATTGAATTATTTGCTCTTTTACTGCAGTCATTTTTACGAACCAACTGTCCATTGCATAGTACAGTAAAGGATGATCGGTCCTCCAACAATGTGGGTAGTCATGAGTGTAAATGTGCTCACGGTAAAGTTTACCACTTGAATTTAATAAATCGATAATATCTGAGTCACATTCTTTCACATATCTACCGTCTAATTTGTCATGAGTGCCTTTGATAAATTTCCCATCCATTCCGACTGTATGCTGTGAAGGAAAACCTTCTTTCATTCCAAGATTATAGTCATCCTCTCCATACATTACAGCTGTATGGACAACTCCTGTACCATCGCTTGTTGTAACAAAATCCGCTCCAACTACTGTCCATGCATTAGAATCAGTACCATCAATTGCTCCAGGGAATAATGGCTCATAGGATTTTCCAATCAACTCAGAACCAGGGAATTCTTCCAACACTTCCATCTTATGTCTTAGAACATTTCCTAGAAGATCTTTGGCTAGAATTAGTTCATCTCCTAATTCAGCTCCTCCTCTACCTTCCCAAGAATTTGAGGGTTCAGCAGTAATTTTTACACGGCAATATGTTACTTTTGGCCCTACAGCGAGACCTACATTCCCTGGTAAAGTCCAAGGTGTTGTAGTCCAAGCTAAAATACAAGAATTAGTATCCTTTAACTTGAATTTTATGAAGACAGCAGGCTCTGAAACTTCTTTGTATCCCTGAGCAACCTCATGACTAGAATAACTTGTGCCGGTTTGAGGGCAATAAGGTAGTACTTTGTGTCCTCTGAAAAGAAGGCCTTTGTCGAACATCTGTTTCAATGACCACCAAGCAGATTCTATGTAATCGTCATGTAAGGTGACATAAGGATCATCCATATCTACCCAGAAACCCATTCTCTCAGTCATCTCTCTCCAAGCCTGTTCATAAGTCCAAACACTCTCTTTACATTTCTGATTAAATGCTTCCATTCCAAAGTTTTCTATTGCCTCATTGGACATTAAGTCAAGTTGTTTTTGCACCTCAATTTCGACTGGTAAACCGTGTGTATCCCATCCTGCCTTTCTTTCGACAATATGACCTTCCATTGTTTTCCATCTACAGACCATATCTTTGTAAAGTCTAGAAATAACATGATGAATACCTGGTTTACCATTTGCAGTAGGGGGACCTTCTAGGAACGTAAATGGAGATTCTTTTAATCTTCTATTTTCAATTGATTGATTGAATGTTTTTTCTTTATTCCATAATTCAATTAGAGAAGTCTCAAGAGCCACTGGGTCTAGATTTCCAGCCGCCTTGGGTACGGTCATATGAACGCCGAGAGTAGACGCTTTCTTGAACGTGACTAATACTAAAAAATAGATTAGAGTATAACCACGACTTCAAAAGGCATAACCTACTGCGTTTAATTAGATGTTAGAGTCACTCACTTTAGATGTTGGAGGAATGACTTGTGATGGTTGTTCAAATAGAGTCAAAAGTGCTCTTGAAAGTATTCAGGGGGTTAATTCAGTAGAGGTATCTCATGAGAACGGTATCGCCACTATTGATCATATGGGAGTTTCCCGTGATTTATTGGCTGGTACTATCAAAGCTACAGGCTATACCGTTAATGGAGAAGGTGAACAATTTAATTGGAAAGATGGTTCTGTTTGGAAACAGTCTGCACATAATACAAAGTGGTGCTTGTTAGGTTGTAGTATAGGTGAGTTTGGAACCTTGGCATATTACGAACAAAATGGCATACATCACCATATTAGCTGGGAACTAGTCACACCCGGTTCAGCTTCATTTGATGCTTGGATTATTTTCTTATTTTTACTTCCATTAATTAACGGCCTAATAACCAGTGTCATGCTTGAAACTGCTATTCTTGTTCGTGCCCAAATGGACTTTAAAAACGCACTTTCGACAGCATTTGGGATGTCATTTATTGGTATGCTAATGATGGAAATTTCCATGGAGACAACCGATTTAATTTATACTGGGGGGCAATTAGGATTAGATCCAATTGCAGTTATCCCTATGCTCATTGTAGGATTCCTAACTCCTTGGCCGTACAATTATTGGCGACTAAAGAAATACGGGGTTTCATGCCATTAGGAGGGAGTGATTTTGTCGAATTGGGATAATTTAGTTGATGATATATCCAATTGGATTTTGAATTATGCTAAAGAGAATAGTATTTCCTCTCTAATAGTTGGAGTTTCTGGAGGTATTGATTCTGCAGTGACTTCGACTCTGTGCGCTAAAACAGGATTGAGGACCATAGCAGTTAATATGCCTATTAATCAAGCAAAATCTCAATATAATCTTTCAAATCAACATATGGATTGGTTGGTTTCAAAATGGGATAATGTCGAAAGCCAAATTATCGATTTATCAGAGACTTATGATACATTACATTCTGAGTTAGCCGATTATGATGTCTCTGAATTATCTATGGCTAATACTAGAGCCAGACTTAGAATGTCAACTCTTTATGCTTTAGCCGGTTCAAACAATGGTATTGTTGTAGGTACAGGAAACAAGGTCGAAGACTTCGGAGTAGGATTTTTCACTAAATATGGAGATGGCGGCGTAGATATATCGCCTATAGCGGACCTTTACAAATCAGAAGTATACTCATTAGCGAAATCTTTACAGATAATTCAATCCATTCAAGATGCTCCTCCGACGGACGGACTTTGGGATGATGGAAGGACTGACGAAGAGCAGATAGGGGCTACATATGGAGAATTAGAGTGGGCAATGAATGAAATTGAAAACCCATCTCTAGAAAAAGAACTCAATGAGAGACTCGCAGAAGTAATGAGGATATATTTGAAATTTAATCGCATGAATTCGCATAAAATGAGACCTATTCCTATTTTCAAGTTTAATCGTTAGGTTAAAGAATAAATATATTCTACATCCACATATGGAACCTTCAATCGGATATGCTGACAGCGGCCACAAAATGGCAGTAGAGTTTGATAGGAAAATAATTATTTATTGGTGGATGACTACTAACTTAACGCTCCTTTCAACATTAATTGGAATACCTGTGATGATATTCTGGCTACCATTTGGATGGATTATTCATCAAAAACAGTACGAACATATGTCGGCCGCTCTAACTGATCGTTCAGTAAATATGCGTATGGGATGGCTTTTCAAGAAACAGCAGAACATACCTCTAGACAAATTAACAGATGTTTCAATTCATGAAGGTCCAATACTGAACGCATTTGGCGTTGTTAGAATGCAATTTGAGACCGCGGGTGCAGCCCCATTTATCTTAACAGGAGTTAAGAACTCTGAACAATTCCGTGATTTGGTTCTCGAGCAGAGAGATTCTTTAGTATCAAGTCCAATCCCTCATGCCTCTAATTTAGGTTCAGAAAATGTTATTATGGAAATTAGAGACCTACTGAAAAGTATCGATTCTAAACTAAGTGAATGATTAGTTAATGAATTACTCTGTAGAGCGATACAAAGTACGAATACTAAAGACTTCTTGGGAGTATATATGGCAGCAACTTTGGAAGAACCAAAGTACGAGTTAGTAAGTACTCATGAGAATTTTGAAATACGACTTTATGGAGAAGTAATTCAAGCGCGAGTGTCAAGAAAAATAGTTGAAAGACTAACGCCTACGAATAATTTTAGAATTATAGCCGGATATATTTTCGGTAATAATAAATCCAATGAAAAAATTTCTATGACCGCACCTGTGGAAATGTGGAATGATAATTTAACAATGAATATGGCATTTACCATGCCTTCAAAATATGCCATGACAGAATTACCTGAGCCCAATGACTCATTAGTTGAAATCATGAAAGTCCCTGAAAGATTAATTGCAGTAATGAGATTTTCTGGTTTTTACGGTTCTAAAAAGGTAAATAAATTAGCACAGAGATTGAAAAAATCACTAATTAAGGAAAATTTTCAACCTCATGGTGATCATATTCTTGCAGTTTATGACCCCCCTACTAAATTACCATTTTTAAGAAGAAATGAGATATTAATCCCAATTAAAGTTATAACTTATTCAGAAGCAATAGAGTCAGAGGGTGTATTATGAGTATGCAGAGATGTGGGGAAATTGAAGTTTTATCTTCAATTGAACAGGGTGAGGATGTGAATCTAATTCTAATCAAAAGAGGCGTCCAATCAACAGTTATTAGTGAAATACTAGTCCATGCAGAAAAATCAAGAATTAAGATCATTTATGGTTCGGAAAATGATCTTTGGCGAATGTCTCGTTCTAATTCTGAAGGTGTTCCAAATATCCTATGTTTAGTCGGACGTAATCCTGATTCTTCATTAGAAGAAGTATTATCTAAAGGAGGGCTTATTTGGCTACTTGCCGGGGCTTCTTATCCAGTAAATATCGGTTTTTGTATTCGAACTGCTGAAGTTTCTGGTTCAGATGCAGTTGTTATTGATGCTTCTTTGAATAACCAAGAAAGAAGTGCAGCAAAACGTGCTTCAATGAAAGCTCATAGGTTCTTACCTGTTTTCTGGACTTCTGGTTTAGAATCAATATTGATGGCTAAGGATTATGGCTTCAGGATAATCTCAGTAGAAGATGTCGGCGAGTCAGCACCTTGGGATATTGATATGACTGGGAATATTGTTCTAATTGTAGGGGGGGAGAGAAATGGCATACCGGAACAAATTTTAGAACAATCTGATGAAATTATTAGAATTCCCATGTCAGGTTTTGTCCCTTCTTTTAATTTACAGGCTCCATTAAGTTATGTCGCTATAGAGGCCCAGAGACAGAGAAGTTGATTTTTTTCATAATTTTACCTTTATGTTTTATCGAGTCTCAGTGCTGCCCGTTGAGTATGAATGTGCCAAGCGAGTTAATTTCAATGCTTGAGGGTGAACATGGTACAACCAAACAGAAAGCAGCAAGATTAGTAGTAGATCTTGCATCTAGTGCTGGGGCAATTGACTTCGTCCGTTGTGAACATTCTCACGTGTCTGGAGTGAGTGTAATCACCGGGGGGCACGGCCTTCGTCGTTTTCTTTCTGATTTAGCCGGAGATGATAGAGGGGTAGTTTCAATCCCTACTACGCTTAATTCAGCTGGTTGTGATAGAGAAAAAATGGAAGAAATGGGTATAGATTATCCAGATTTCTTGAAGCACCAATTTGAGATAATTGATGCTTACAATAATCTTGGAATTGAGGCGACACTATCTTGCACTCCTTATGATAGAGGAATAGATTTAGCGGAAGGAATTGGGTCCTGGGCGGAATCAAATGCGGTTTGTTTTTCTAATTCCTATACTTCTTTGATTACAAATAGAGAATCGGGATTATCAGCGTTGGCAACCGCATTAACGGGTTGGGCTCCTTTATGGGGTCTTCATATCGAAAAAAATCGAGTACCAAACATTCACGTTACTGTAAAATGTTCAATGGAAAATATTTCTGATTGGAGTGTTTTGGGTGATTGGATTGGTAAGCAGATAAGACCTGAGTGGAAGTTACCTTGGGGAATGATGCCGCATATTTCCGGACTCCCTGATGATGCAAGTTTTGAAATGAAAAAAGCATTGACTGCAGCAGCTGCGAATTATGGTTGTCCTATGCTTTGGGCTGATGGGCATACCACTGTTCCGCCAACTATTGATAACTATGAAGGAGAACTAGTATTCTCAGAAAATGATTTACAATTACGATATCAAGAATTGTCACCTAGTGGTATAGTTGATCTTGTAGTAATTGGTTGCCCTCAAGCCAGTGTTGGAGAGGTTAGAACTACTGCATCCTATGTTCGCTCAAAAATGGAAAATGGAGGGATTATACCTGATTCTCGTCTTTGGATATTTACTAGTGGTCATAATTATGATATTCTGGAATCTGATGGGACTGTAGATTTGTTGGAAGAAGCTGGGGCATTAGTATTGAAAGATACATGTCCAGAAGTCACTCCATATAATAGGAATAAGTATAATCATATTCTTACTAATTCACTCAAAGCAGAACATTATTTGACCTCAGGCCTAAACAAAATGCCAACCAGTGTATCAACTATTTCGGATTGTGTAGAACATGCATTTAATCCTAATTTAATAGATTCTCCGAGACCAACTTTAGACTCAATTATTGTCAAACCAATGCATTCCAATAAGACGTATAGAAACGGTAGTTTGGAAATAAATGGTAAGAGTCTACCCAGTCAAAAAGAATGGTCGATCGAAGGGCAGGCTCTAGTAACTGATGTCCCAATTACATATCTGGGATATGTAAACAGAGATACTGGCATAATCGAAGAGAAAGGTCATCCCTTAGATGGAACCGCTATAGAAGATACAATTCTAATTTATCCAAAAGGTTCTGGTTCTACAGTTGCTCCATTTGTATTAATGGGATTAATTTACACCGGCAAAGGACCCAAGGCAATAGTAAATTGTGACGTATGTCCTCTTACTTTGCCTGCTGCCTCATTACTAAACGTCCCATATGCTCATGGGTTCGAATCTGATCCTACATTAGAAGTAAATACTGGGGATCAAGTTTCGATCAAACTTATTGAAGGAGTTGTCAGTCTTTCAGTTATATCTCGCGTAAGCGAGGATTGATGACTGATAGTTGCTTCAGTCATGATGTGAGTACACGACCCAATCCTGAACCTTGCCGGCCTCAAGACAAAGGCAAGTTTGAAATTTTACTTAAAGATGGTGCGGCTAGAATAGGGCGCTTGCATACTAATCATGGCATGCTTAATACACCGATGTTACTGCCCGTTGTGAATCCAAATATTAGGACTATCGAACCTCGTGAAATGTGGGATAAATACCGTGTTGAAGGATTGATTACTAATTCTTATGTGATTTGGAAACATGATGATTTGAGCAGTTCGGCTTTAGAAAACGGAGTACATCAATTAATTGATTTTCCCGGAGTTATAGTTACTGACTCGGGGACTTTTCAATCATATGTTTATGGTGATGTAGAAGTTGGAGTTGAGGAGATTGTCAAATTTCAAAGAGATATTGGTGTAGATATTGGGACAATGCTTGATGTTTTTGGTAGACCTGATATGAGTCGGGAGGAAATTGAGTCTGCAGTAGAAATCACTGCAGAAAGAGCTTCAATTTCATTAGATGTGGCGCAAAATGATTTATTATTAAATGGACCAATTCAAGGAGGTCTTCATGAGGATTTAAGGGCGCTAGCAGGGCAATTAATGGGTGATGCAAACGGTAATGATGGAGGTTTTACGGTTCATCCAATAGGTGGAATCGTTCCACTAATGGAAAATCAAAGATATAGGGATTTATTTAGTATTCTTCTTTCTGCTAAATCTACACTCCCTCCAAATAGGCCTGTTCATCTGTTTGGTTGTGGCCACCCGTTGCTATTCCCGATGTCAATAGCATTAGGTGTAGATATTTTTGATTCAGCAGCCTATGCGCTTTTTGCTCGAGGTAACAGACTATTGACACCCACAGGTACAGTCCGTTTAGATGAAATCACTGAATGGCCATGTAGTTCTTCTGAATTATTTAATTGGACTCCTGAAGAAGTCAGGTCATTAGATAGTAAACAACGTGAAAAAGTTCTTGCTAGGCACAATTTAGAAGTCACCCAATCTGAATTAGCTCGCTGCCGTGAAGCTATAAGGAATGGTAAAATCTGGCAGTTAGCGGAAGAAAGGAGTCATTCTTCAGCACAATTAAGAGAGGCATTTCTTTGGGTTCTTGACCAACTAGAAGAACCTGATGATGGACCAGTTGGAGTCTCATCGCTAAGGATGATTTCTTCTACCAATCCTGTCAGAAAGGGTGGTGAAAACCTAGTAGAAGACATAGATGAAAGACCCCATATTCTTCATTTTAAATCTTTACTAGCACTTAGGTGGAGAATTCCAGGTTCTTGGTGGAATGGTTCTCTTACTGATCCTAAGAGAGTAGTCATAATCGAAGGGTCCTGTCCACCTTGGAGAGAGAGTTCACTACATACTGTAATCTCATTACTTGAAGAGATTCCTGAATCAATAATACTTATCTCTACGCCAATAGGTCTAGTTCCTTATAGTTTGGAAGATGTGTCTCCTTGGTCTCATATTGACGGTTCAGATGACATATGGGACTCTCCATTGGATGAAGATGAGATTTTTGATGAACTAATAGAATTAGATTTATCTGATCTTCCTTTCATTAGAATTACTCCGGGTCCAAATACTGAATTAGAGATAGAAGGGAAGGAAGAGATATATGATTGGATAGACAGATGTTCTATAGTTGATAAATTATCGATTCTAAATGGACTTTCTCCATCAATAGGTTGTAAGATGACCTCGAAAATGACATCGCGAAAGTCGAAAACAAAAAGAATGGTCAATGTATACTCAGAAGGGGTCCATATAATATCTCCCAGGCTGAATGATGGTGGTATTTCACTAACAATTAATGGTGCTAGAATGATTAATGAATTCTCCCCTACAACTCCTATTCATTTTGGAGTAGAATATGACGGCGAGGAGATAGATCATCCAGGTATTGCAAAGGTAATGATTGTTGACGATGCGATCCCATTTGTAGGTCAGGGTAGGAATGTAATGCAAGGGTATGTTCTTGGAGCGGACCCACATTTAATTCCAGGTCAACCGTGCCTTGTTGTAGATTCAAATGGAGAATTAGTGGCGCATGGTATCCCTTTAACGTCGGCTCGAGATATGGCATTCATGACAAAAGGTATCGCCGTAAGAGTCCGTGATGGTGCATTAAAAAAGAAAGAAAATTAATCAGGTCTTGTAGGGGATTAATTCAAGAACGTGTATTATAACGAAGTTATGATACTCGCAGTGCGAAGGTGATTTAATGACTGATATTTCTGGTAATGAGTTAGTCATTGAAACCACAGACTTAGTGAAGATGTACGGCCCTCATGTCGCTTTGGAAGGACTTAATCTCAAGTTAGAATCGGGTGCAATTGGAATTCTAGGCCCTAATGGAGCAGGTAAATCTACATTTTTCAAATGTATTTTAGGACTTATTACAACTACATCCGGTCACGGCAAAGTCTTAGGATATGATATTACAACGCAGGGTGACCTCATACGTTCTAAAATAGGATATATGCCAGAATATGACTCATTAGATCCTGAATTAACTGCTCTCGATCAAGTACGTTATTCTGGAGAATTAATTGGTATGAATCCAGCACATGCAACTCAAAGAGCTCATGAAGTATTGGAATATGTAGGTCTTAAAGACCAGAGATACAGGAAAACAGGGACATTTAGTACTGGAATGAAACAAGCTGCTAAACTAGCTTGCGCTTTAATTCACGACCCTGAGATATTGATTTGTGATGAACCAACAAATGGACTTGATCAACGCTCAAGAGAATTCATGTTGCAGACTTTAAGAAATACAGTCGAACAAGGAAATAGGACTGTATTAATGAGCGGCCATGTAATGGATGATATTCAGGAAGTTTGTGACAGTATTGTTATGATTTATAAGGGTAAAATAGTGGTTCATAGTCGAATTGAAGAGTTGGCAAGACAAGTAGATGAAGAAATAGAGATTTCTGTTTGGGGGGGTTCTTCTAATATGCAAGATTCTTTAGAATCTCGAGGGTTATCTGTTCGACGTTTAGGTAGAATTATTAGAGTTAAAGTGGAATCAGAAGATACAATCTCTAATATTTTAGAATGCGCGGTTGAGAGTGGAGTACAGATTCGTAGAATGGGAGAGTATGAACCTGATTTAGAGGATATTTTCCTACTAATTATGGATAAGTTAGGGGCTGAAGTAAAGACAACTTCTGACTTGATGACTTCGGAACACACTGGAGGTGGGAATAATTAGCGATAAAATCATAGATTTAGATGGCGGTCAAACTCGAATGGAAGCCGCTTATGGTTCAGATGAAGGAGATGAAGATCTTTTTGCAATTACTGCCAAGAGAGAGGCATCCATAGGTGCAATATTTGAACAAAATTATCGTCCATGGGATGGCGATTTTGGACCTAGATGGGTTAGAAATTATGCTATTTTTCGCCATCATGTTTTTGGTCTTTTTACTTCGAAAGGTCATCGTAATTATAATCCCTTCATTCGACTAACAATTTTAGTGATATTCATAGGCGCAATTTCCCCTATTGCAATGTTATTCTTCTCATCTCTATTTGGGTCTGGTCCCGATGGATTTATTGACAAAATGTGGGGTATTAATAGGAGCAATCTTTGGGGGCAAGTATTGGGTTATTTCCCAAGAAATTTATGTTATTGGCCTCTTTTAACAGCATTAGTTGTTGGGGGAATGATTTCTGATGATAGAAGAAATGGGACTAGTGCAATATATTTTTCTAGACCTGTTACTAGAGTGGATTATACAATAATGAAATATCTTAGTGTCGCCGTAGTTTTAGGGTTTGTAATTATCTTTTCATATATGTCTTACTACACTTTGGCCATAGTTTTCAAAGGTGAAGGTTGGGGCTTTTTGATTGACACATTACCTATGTTCTTAGCCGGGCTGATATGTGGTATTGTGCTGGTTATTACATACACTTCGATAGGACTTGCTTTGTCCAGCATTAGTCAAAGTCGTTTTTTCTCTGCTATAGCATTTTTGAGCATTATTTACGGAACTAAATTAGTCGCTTTGTTGATAGATCTACAGTTTGAAACTTCGATTTTATACATCTTGAGTCCTTACGATTGCCTAGCTCATTTTGGTCAGTGGATGTTGGGCTTAGAATTAAATTATTCTCATTCTTTGTCCTTATCTATCGTATCTATAATTTTAATGAATTTAGTATCTATCTTTGTATTAATTTCTAGAGTAAGTTCGCTGGAGGTTACTAGAGAATGAGTGATAGAAATAAAGTACCTTCAATACTAGTTGAAAATGTTTCAAAGTGGTATGGGCAAGTGATAGGGATTAATGATGTATCTCTAGCCATAGAAGGAGGAGTCACAGGAGTATTAGGTCCTAATGGCGCTGGTAAGTCTACTTTATTCAAATTATTAATGGGTAGGATTAAACCTAGCCAAGGCAGCGTTAAGTTATTTGGAATCGACCCTTGGGAAGACACTTCTCCTTATCGAAGAATAGGTTACGTTAGTGAATCAGAGCGACTCTATGATTGGATGACTGGTCTTGATTTTGTGTCTACTTTGGCTAGATTACATGGAATGACTCGTAAAGAAGCTGAATCTAGATCGGAGCATGTATTAAAATTCGTTGATCTCTATGATGTTCGGCATAAAGAAATTGGTAAATACAGCAAAGGAATGAGACAGAGAGTCAAGATTGCACATGCTCTAGTTCATGATCCTGATTTAATAATATTAGATGAGCCTCTACATGGCTGTGATCCTATTGCAAGAACTAGTATTATGAATGTAATAAAAGAACTAGGCAATCAAGGTAAAACAGTATTAGTTTCAAGCCATATTCTTGAAGAGATTGAGAGAATTACTGAGCAAATAGTAATCTTACACAATGGAAGATTATTGGCTCTAGGGAATATTTATGCTATTAGGGATTTATTGGATAAACATCCTCATAGAATTATGATCACAACAGAAGAACCGAGAAAATTAGCTAATGCATTTATCAGTGAAGAACCAATTTATGGGGTTAGATTCCCTGAAGAAGGTAAGTTAGAAATACAAACTAATGATTTATCGGCAGCACATTCAGTTTTACCTCGAGTAATTGTTGAGTCTAAGGTGAAGGTATCAAGAATTGATAATCCCGATGATAATTTAGATTCCCTATTAGAGTATTTGATTGGAGGTTAATTGAATGGAAGAAATAGACAACCAAGGTAGAAATCTATCAACTACTGTTTGGACTCAACTTGATAGAAAGGCAGGAGCCATTACTGAACTAACAATTCGACAGCTACGTAATCGAATTTCTACCTGGGTTGTTTTGGGTGTTGGTGTTCTTTTAATATCACTTCTACTTATCTTCTATATCGATTCCATTAGAGAAGAATTCGAACCCGTTGACAACGATGGAGATAGTGAAGATTGGGATAATGATGGTTACCCATTGGGGCAGGAAAGAATCTATGGAACTAGTGATTACGATGAATCAAATTTCCCTGGTTCAACTGAGTATATCTATCAAGGAGATATTGACTGGAATGACCAACCTAGAAATCATTATGGTAACCATACTTGGTTTTCTGCGTGGGGTTATTTTACTCCTACTTGGGTTGATACAGAAACTGAGAATCCATTTTTCTGGGACGGCAATTGGATTGATTGGAATCTGGAACCAGTCATTTGTGAAGATGAGAGTCTGTCTGATGATCCTTTTGAAGCATTCGACTGGGGTTCGTTAAGTAGAAATTATTGTCTTTACGAAAATGGGACCTATGTTATGTTTGGAGCGATTTTTATTGGTGAAGGCGATTTCTTTGTTGAACCCGGATGGGCTACTGAATGGGGTTATCTTACAGAGACATTTTTTGTTGAAAAGCACCCTAAATCAATGTACATTGATGAAGATGATATTGATTGGGATGGTTCAGAGATTTCTAGCTCCCAAGGATTTGATGATGATGGCGATTGCCTAAAGGAGGATTATATTGATGAAAGTAGCCCTAATGATGATAATAGGAATGGAATATATTGTGATGTCCAGTGGACATATGATCAGAATGGTAATCTGGTTAGCATCCGAGCAGATGATAATGTAGATGAAGATCCGGACGATTCTCTTCTTATTGGTGAATCGAGCCATAGAACCTTCATTATAGGAACTGGAAAAATAGCATTTGTAATGATATTGGGTCTATTCCTCCCCTTATTTTTGGCATTAGGATTAGTAAGGGATGAATCTGAGAATGGAACTTTACATTATCTTCTTTCCAAACCAATTCATAGAGGGGAGTTTATTCTATATCGATTACTAGGTTATCTAGCAATTGTTGTGTCATATATAGTGATTTTAACCTTTATAATAGCATTGATCACTTCAATTATTGGACCCGGAGGATCAATAATCCGACTTTCAGATTATCCTGTTTGGTTGGGAATATCACTTTCTACAATCTTAGTCTTGACAGCATATGGTTCAGTTTTCAACACAGTCGGCTTAGTTCTACCTAGATATGGGGTCTATCTTTGTATCCTATTCGGTATATGGGAATTTTTAATGGGTCTTTTTACCATCACCATTCCTAATTCTAGCATCACTATGTTATCTATTTCGCATTGGGCGATTCAGATTATTGACGCTACAGTAATGATTGCATGGAGTGATACTATAACTTTGCAACAAAAATCGGACGCGTTCGGTCTGGAAACAGGGATTTCCTTTTTCTGGCACCCACCTGTTCATACTCTAGGTACTGGAAGTCCATTCATCGCATTGATAATAAGCGTGGTTTTCATACTCGTCTTCAGCGTAAGTATGATTTTGATTGGACAATTAATTTTTAGAAAAAAGGAAATAATGTAAGGTTTTTTTATGAAAGATGAAATAAAAAGATTTTCTGGTGATTATTCATCATTATGGCGTTTAGATATTATGCCATCATTGCCTCGTCTTTCTTGGTGGTGGTGGTGGGTAATATTATTCATTCCAGACCCCGATAATCCCTCTCGTTCTAGACAATTAATGGNCCTGTGGTCTTCTAAAGAGACACCTGCAATTCGTGTTAATGATCATTGGTGGAAACCAGGTTCGAGGATGAGGGTTGATGAANATAATGGGCATGTNGTCCCGGGNATGGTATGTTCATGGTGGTATGATGGNAAAGAAATGCATGANCCTTTAATTATGAAAGAGTGCAAAATGGTATCTTTAGATGATAAACATCCGTTATGGCCTNCNAAAGGTTCTGGTGAAGGTTCNGGAGCTGTTATCCCGCTAGTTGATGANGATTTNTCTCTNGGNTTAANTGAAGGGAACAAGAAATTTTGGCTGAACTTGACTAGTGATGAAGCNGCACAAAAAAATGGNGCTCCTAAATCAATTAAGGCAGAACTTACTCCNTGGTGGGGTCCACCAAGTAAATTGACATATAAGAANAATGTTTTCNTTTCTAATATGGGGTATGATATATTGAGAATTCAGGGCACNAAAGCCTCTATTGTAATAGATGGGNAGGAATTTGAGGGCACTGGTTACTTTCAGAAAGTTAGTGTTCAGGCGCCAACNCTCCCATGGTTTTGGGGTATGTTACATTTTGATGANGGGTCTTATTTAGATTGGTTTATGCCGCATCTCTCATTNTCATGTTTAAATTTGGATGATAAACCTTGGAAANTGAGAGATATTTTTAGAAATCCAAAAATNGGTTCGGGTATTTTCCATGATGCTAAAAGAGACNGNACTGAAGAATTTAAAAATTGTGAAGTAGAGTTNCTTGAGCCTGANGANGGGGAAGAAATTTTAATTGATAATGACGGCAATAANTTNCCAAAATTNAGAGTTCGTTTGTGGAATGANAAAACAAAAATTTCCTTAGAAGTTAGAGCCGCCTCNCGAGCTAAATGGACATTTGATCAACCAACTCGTGCAGGAATGGTCAGCCACCTTACATACAATGAATATCCTCTNGAATTACTGAGAATTTCAATATTNGATGAGAAAGGACTNCGTACAAAGAAAGATTATTCTTGGATACATGGTAATGCNGAGCATTCNTGGGGATTATTACATTNAGAGGTGTTTTGATTGAATGAACTTGTATCTGAATCAAGAGATTTGATTGACGAAGATTTNGCTAGGNAAAAATTNTCTCTAGTTGATGCTAATGANACACCTATATGGATGGGTTCTCCAACATTTNTTTCATATCTACCTAGGTATNTNCTCGCNGCAATAATTTTCGCNATTCANTTCATCTTCTACCGNGTGGCNGANACAGTATATGCTGAAGGAAAAGATGGTTTNGGCTATACATTTTTACGTATAATAGATCAATTATTTGACTTAATTGATGTATTTGCATTTATNATTGTAATGTTAATGATTGCANGAATTAATCATTTTCTCAATATCTCTACATCGAATTTACGNACAACTGCTTTCTTAATTATNNTAGGTTTGATTCCCTCTTTTTGGTTTATGATAAATATAATTGATTGGATTTTANTANTAATAGGNAAAGAAGGGCTAAATGTCCCCGAGTGGTTCGATACTTGGTTTCTGGNTTTAGGAATAATTAATTCGTTAATATTCCTTCTTTACACAGTNATTTCACAATTTTCTTATTCATATCTTATTACTNATAATNATGTTTANATNANNAGNAAAATTTTATTTTTTTATAATTCAATTACAGTTTTCAAANTAGATGAATTAGTTAATCTTAAAACACAGNTATCTTACTTAGGTAAAGTNGNNGGATNTGGTAANATATTNCCNATTNCTGAGGGTGATTTAGAATTAAAACCAAAANTAAGTTCTGAAAGNGGNGGATTCCAAAGAGTGATTCAAACAATCAAATTGTTTATTTTNTANAAAAGAGCAAAAAAAGANTTATCGATGTCTCCTTCAGAATGCATATTTGGAGTAAAAAAACCGATGGCAGTATATGAATTAGCTAACGAATTGATGGATAGTAATAATGTTGAAATAGAAATTTAAGTTTCCGCATTGTTATTAATGAAAAGGTATCGAGGGAACATCAGAGGGATTCACATGACCGAAGAAGATGTCATCACAATTGCAGCACAACACATTACCAAAGGAGATTTCATGGGTGCCATGGAAATATTCGAGAATCATGTAAATGAGAATCCTAAAGANCCTGCAGGATACCACGGATGGGCTGAAGCAGCNATGTTTGAAATCCAAGAAAATGGNAATTTCGATGAAAAAGGAAATGATAGAATTAATGAGGGTAAAGTACAATCTTACCTGAGAAAAGCTGCTGGATTAGAACCTGATAATGCTGAATACCANGCCGCNTTNGCAAACGCATTAATTGAGTTTGATCGTGTCCCTATGGCTGTTAGAGAGTTTAAGAAATTGATTGAGCTTGGTAAGAAGATTGAAGATGTTGATGTTTCATTCCATCTTTATGAAGCGGCTAAACAATTAATCGATTCTATCGATGTTAAAGTTGGTTATGACCGTAGTGAACAATTCGCTAGACAATTTATCCCTGTTGCAATAGAATTTGCAATTCTAGGATTAGGTTTCTCCTCCGTTGAAGAAGCAATGGAATATCTTTCTGAGGAATAATAGGGGGATTCCGATTGACTAGCGGCCGTATAATGGTCGCATTCGGATATCATGGGAGCCATTTTCATGGTTCACAGATTCAGCCTGATGTTCCTACAGTTCAAAGGGCGATTGAAAATGCGTTAAGGAAAGTGAGTTGGTGGACTGATGGATGTTTAGAAATGTCCAGTCGAACTGATGCGGGCGTTAGTGTTCGGATGAATCTTGCCTGCATTGACATTCCAATTACAGTTTGGGAAGAGGTAGGAAAAAAAACAATTCTAAAAGTATTGAATAATAGATTTCCTGAGGGATTATGTGCATGGGATTTAGTAAAAGTAGATTCTGATGTAAGAAGTAGGGCTGCGGTAAATAGGACATACATTTATCGAACAGAATTAATTGAAGAATGGTCGTCAGGAATCAATGAAGATTTATTCATTAATACCTGTCAATTAATTATTGGTACGCATAATTTTACAAATTTTTGTAAACTAGAAGAGGATAAGAATCCAATCCGTACAATTGATTTTTGCAAACCATGGTTTTCATCTGATGGGAGAATTATTGGATTTTGTCTAAGTTCAGAGGCTTTCCTATGGAATCAGGTTAGGAGACTTGCAGCTGCAATTACTGGAGTTGCAACTGGAAGAATAGATTTTGATTTATTCAAATCAGCATTAGAAAATCCAGATGTTTCGGTAGATCTTGGTAGGGCTGCTTCAAATGGACTAATACTTTGGTCAATCGAACATCAACATTCTGAGAGAATGGGTTTAGAATGCGAACCAGATACTACTGGTTTTTCTATTCCACCAGAAAAAAAATACCGATTCAAGAGATGGTTATCAATGGCTAAATTGGAAATGGGACTTTTAATTGAAAGAGATTGGGAAAATTCTCTTAATATAGCTTGATTTCTAATTTATCTCCATCTTTACATGGTAGCGATTCTCTTAGAAATGAACTTGAAATTACTTCAGCAGTTTCAGTGTGTCTCGTCAAATCAGGAATTAATATAGCGCAATCAATCCAATTTTGATTATCTGAAGATATTTTCGCCAGAAAAGCTGTAGCACCTCCAAAAGATTTCCCATCTCTTTCGAAACCTTTGATTCTAAATGGATTGGCCTTTAGCGTAACCTCTCCTTTCTCAAGACCTGATAATATTCTCAGATTTTGATAATCTTTAAGACTTGAATTATCCATGTCAAGATTCAAAGTTCCTGGCCATGCACTAACTTTGAGAACCTTTTTGAATTGTTCTTGATAATGAGATTGAGCCATGAATACATGCGCTCTTCCGAGACCACTCGACACTTTCCCTGATAGGTGCATGATTGTGCGCCCAATTGTTTNTTCAAGAGGATTGCCGCTAGAATATCCTATAATTTCAGTACATTTCCCATTTCAGAGATTTTCCATCCATTTTCTTCAACAACTTCTCTTTGCTCTGAACCGAAATCATTAACTGGATTTGAATGATTTAGATGTAAAAATGAAATTTCTGGATCTCCTTCTCTTTTCTTACCTAGAAGTTGTATAGTATCTTTTATTGTTGGATGTGGTATTTTAGAAATATCTCTTCCTGGTAACTCATCCATACTCCAAAATGTCCCATCAATTAATGCTTCATCAATATCAAACATTTTTAAAAAATCTCTAATATTATCTTTCGAATGATACTCCAATGTGTCTTCCCATGAGTCTTGGTCTGGCATAAAGAGGATACTTTTCGTCTTTGCTTTGATAATTATTGCCGCGTTATCACCTAATTCACTTCTATGAGGGATAGGGATAAACTGTAGGGTAAACCCACACCCCTCCTTTGGTTCAAAGGGATGATAAAACTCCCTCGAATGTGTCTTGATATTATTCTCATCTTTCATCAAAATTATATCGCTTCTATTATCTAAAACATGTTTATTATTTCGGCTGAGATAGACATCCACTTCCCTTAATCCCATTACTGGTTTCCCTAATTGACCAATCCCTTCTATATGACCGAGATGAAGGTGCGTAATGGAAACTGTTTCAGGAATGAATAACTNATTTTTTCCCGAAGTCCAAATTACTAATTGCTCTGAAAGATTTTTTGTAATTTCAATAATATGCTTAGTCCTATCAATTCCAAGGATTCCTAGAGATACGGGAAATTTCCTTAATTCAAAATTTCTATGCGCCTCTTGACATCTTCGGCATGAGCAACCAGCTTGCGGTATACCACCGTCTTGAGCAGTTCCTAGTATCGTCACACTGACTTCTGACATCATCAAGATATCCGTGTGGGTACCAATCTTTAAATGGTCGATTAGCAAAATTATTAATCATTTCATAGAAGCACCAATGAACTCAATCCTCTTGGATAGTCCATGGCTGCAGATAAATCATGGATGTCATTGCGTTATAATGACATTAAAAAACAAGGCTTGGATTGGAACCCACCTACTCTGGAAACATCTAATGATGCAAGGTGTATCATTGATGGTCAAGAAACAATTATGCTTTCCGCAAATAATTATCTAAATCTTACAAATCATCCAAAAGTCATAGAAGCCATGATTTCTGCAACTCGAAAGTATGGTACTGGGAGTGGCTCAGTAAGAGCAATATCTGGTACGATGGATATACATCTTGAAGCAGAGGAAAAAGTAGCCGAATTTAAGAAAGTAGAATCTTCATTAATTTACTCTGCAGGTTATACTGTTAATGTAGGATTAATTCCAACTTTAGTCAGAGGCTCAGAGGATATTATAATCAGTGATGAGTTAAATCATGGTTCAATAATTGATGGAGTGAGGCTGACAAAGGCGCGTAGAGGGGTTTACTCACACAACGATATGGGCGAGTTGGAGGCNGTACTCAAGGCAAATTCAGATGCAGAAAGAAAATTAATCATTACTGATGGTGTATTTTCAATGGATGGAGACATAGCCCCATTAGATGAAGTCAGTAAGTTAGCCGAAGAATATGGTTCAATGGTTTATGTCGATGATTGCCACGGNGAAGGTGTCTTAGGNGAAAAAGGTGCAGGAATTGTCGATCATTTCAGTTTACAAGGCAAAGTTGATTTTGAAACAGGCTCATTTTCAAAAGCATTAGGGGTCCAAGGCGGAATACTTGCAGGTTCTGAAGAGGTTAGAAATCACGCATTAAATCATTCTAGATCTTGGCTTTTATCAGGTAGCCAACCACCAGGAGTTGCTGCTGCGCAAAAGGCTGCTATTGAGGTACTTATGAGTGAGCCACAACACCATTCAAAACTTTGGGAAAATACAAATTATTTCCGTAAAGAATTACAATCATTAGGTTTTGACACGGGTTCTTCTCAAACTCCTATTATACCTATAATGTGCGGAGAATCTCTTGTAGCAAAACAATTATCGGAAGAACTTAGTAAAAATAATATCATGGCAGGATCTATAGTTTTTCCAATGGTTGCTAGGGATAAGGCTAGAGTCAGAACACAAATGTCCGCAGGGCTAGGTCGTGATGATTTAGATAATGTACTTAGAATATTAGAGAGAATAGGTCCTCTACTCAAATTAATATAAGGTGATATAATGGTTAGAACATCAACTTTAGGGAAAGAGGAAATTGATTCAATGTTGGAAAGGATTAAATCAGTTCCAATTACTGAAACTTTGAAAATGCAGATCTTAAGGCTGGATGAAGGTGAATGTGAGGCTTTTATTCCTAGAGATACTATGTGGGACGGAATTTTTGAAACATTCCATGGAGGAATTCTTGCGACTATTGCAGATAGTATTACGTGTTGGTCAATTTTGACAAAAATTGGTTCAGAGCGTAAAGTCGCAACTACAGACTTCAATATCCGATTTTTACGGCCTTGCAAGACGGATGTTAGATGCGTGGCTAAAGTCGTTAAGGCAGGGCGTAACTTAAGTTTAGCAGAGGCGGAAATATATGATATGGATGATAAATTAGTTGCAGTTTCACAAGTTAATTATATTTCACTGGATTCATGAATCTAGTTCTTCAATGGCATTTTCTAGCTCGTCATAATTTTGTTCGATTAACTCCTCATTTTTATTTTCACGGAATATTGTTTTCTTCATACCTTCAAATGGGTCTAAGTCTCTGTCGATTCTTTCAATCATTCTCCATCTAGGAGCATATGAAATTTGGATATATAACGGACCTGGAGCTAATAAGATGAAATAACCTATAATTTTGAATTCTTCAGAAGTTGAAAAAATTATTGCAATTGTAGTAATTAAGAATCCAATGAAGGGTAACGGATAGAGATATCTCCTCCTTCTCTCAAGTCTTACAGGTGGCCACCTAACTAGAGATGAGATGATAGCTGAGATAGCGCCTAAAGATGCACATAATAGTAAGATTATCAAACTTTGATTAGTCCATTTCTGTAAGATGTTAGAAAATCCTTCGGAGTCTGTATTCCCATCATAAAATATTGGTAATAGTAACGTTAAATTTATCATAATAGCATAAGCAATACCTACAAAAACTGGATGTGAGAATGATAAAGAATAACTCAAAAATAGTTGACTAATAGAGCCACCTTCTAGCATATGTCTATGTTCGTCATCATAATCA
>PCAW01000056.1:0-21558 GCA_002730775.1 Methanobacteriota archaeon
TAACCCCTAGACCACGGGCCCCACATGAGAGTCGGGCAGCGTCGCATTCAAATCATTGGCGGTCGAAGCATCTGTTAGAGAGTGCTTGTTTGAAAGATATTGAGAGGCTAATAATAAGACTGGAAAAAAATGGTTTCCCGATGGGGAATTATCTGAAAAAAGCCCTAAAAAATATAAAAATTGAAGATTTTATAACATCAGGTCATGAAGATTTTTTCCGAGATAATCCAGTCGAATTTATGAAAACTAGTAAAGGAATTATAAAAAATATTTCTGCACCACATATGTTAGCAATTTTACTCCATCATTTGGAAATAAAAAAGGGGCAAAAAATCCTTTTAGTTGGAGCGAAAGGAGGTTATCTGGCAGCTATTTTAGATCAGGTTCTTGGTGAAGAAGGAATTATTACAATAATTGAGCCTCATGATGAGATTCTTGAGCATACAAGAAGAACCTTAGAAAACTATGAATCAAGAGGAATTATTCGTGTTCTTTCAATAATTGATTTTGATTTCTATGAAGATTCGGGTAAAGAATTTGATAGAGTTTTGATTACTGGAGCAGTTAGAGAAATACCTGATTTTCTAAATTATAATTCACAAGAAGGTTCATTCATATTAGGACCATTTGGAGGGAATATTCAGCAAAGACTTCTGAAAAAGGAAAAACAATCAGGAGAATGGTTAGATACAGACTTAGGAGGGGTGGTATTTTCTCCGATGGATACAAGATTTTCTGAACGAAATCCATTAGACCCNATNGTTCTNGCNGANGGNCTTGAAGATTCGTTTTCATTAATCTCTGAAATNATAGAAATTGANGAAGAAACATTTCAAGGAATTGANCAATTAATNCAGTCTCTGAGAGANTTNCCTANAGATATCCCNNCTATTAGTGAANACTCTTCAGATGAAGAGATNATGGAAAANCCNGTAATGGACNTAATGATGTCAGAAATGGAGAGATTAGCNCCTATTTGGCCGATNATNGAACACTTTATGTCAATTGAACTAGTNNATATCTTCAANTCAGANGATGAAANNTCATTCACTNGNGGAGGNCATGAAGACCTAGTTCCNTGAATAGGAGTATTCTTGCACTAATGGCTAGTGGGAGTTANGTGCTGAAAGCGACTATAAGGCAGTTGAACAACAAAGATGTTCGATTGAGGAGAAGGGCAGTAAGGAAGTTNTTCGAACTTGATGANCCAACTGCAATAGATGCTTTCATTCCNTTACTGAAAGACCCTGATGAATGGTTTAGAGGAAAGGCGCTAATGGCTATACAAAGATGGGCCTCNATGAAAGACCTAGATTTAGCAGAAGAGCTTTCCGACTCAGAAAAATCTGAAGAGAGAATTTTAGCTTGTAGAATCGCACCTAAAGTTGGGAAATCAAGTGAGAGAATACTAAAAAAAATGTTGAACGATGAGGATAAGCTAGTCAAACAAAATGCTTGGAACAATATTCTTAATTTAAATGAGGATTATGTTGAAGAGGCTATAAAGAACGTGGATGTAGGTATTCGAGTATTAGCTGTAGAAAAATTACAATTAATGAGCGAGATTGATAATAATTTAATAAAAAAAATCTTTGATGATGAATCAAGTAGAATAAGGAAAAAAGCAATTAATCTATTAAAATNCAAACCTGAATTATACTCTTCAGGAGAATTTGATAAGGTAATAGTTAAGATNGCAGAGAATGATAGTAATATCCAAATTGATGCATTAATAATGCTAATAGAATCAGGACAGAGGAATGAATTATTTAGTCAAAAGATACCTTTNTGGTTAGAAAATGANGACCCTAANATGATTAAATTAATNGTNGAATCAATAGAAAATAAAGATTGGAGAGAAATTGATTGGCTGATTAATATAATCATGAGTTCTTCTAATGATAAATTNATTTCTAGAATCTTGAGGAGGAAAAAATCAATTGAGGCAGATAAATATCGAAAAGAAATTCTTCTTGATGGAGATAGAAACGCGATAGTAATATCAAGAATTATAGAAGACTTATTCGGAAAAAAACAGGATGNGGAAATAACAAAAATTATCCANGATTTNGAAAATAATCAAAATGAATCAATTTCTGAAACTGCCAAGATGTACAGGAAAAGTATCTCCTGATTTATCTTTAAATTGCTGGAAGCATCAATCTTGAAAGTGGAACTGCTATTGGCGGAAGATGATCAGATAGGCGATGTCTGCTGGTTTTAGGAGAGAATAAATCACCTGATAATGCGGCATCTATTACTTCTTGTTTAGTAATAGAATCTCGGCCACAATTAGGCCAAACATCTAATTCAATTAAGTCATCTTCTAGATAATCGATAAATACACACGGTACACAACTTAATTCTAGCCTTTTTGCAACTTGATATCTATGATGCCCATCTAGTATAGTCCCGGTAGACCTATCTAATAACAAGGGCTTCGTATAAGCATTCCATCTATGAGTCATTTTTTCAAGTTGATCTACTTTTTTTGGCAATATTTGCTCATGAGGTCTGAGAATCTCTAAAGGGACTAATTCGACCTTCATGAAAGTCCGAGAAGCACATTGCTGTTAGTTTTGATGCCGAAGATATGATGTTTAGTTGCATTTACGGAGATACATGGTTGACACTAAGCTGTACCTCACTCCAGAGGATAATTTAGTGTTAANTCAACTAAGAAATCATGGTGATGCTTGGATTGTGGGCGGATGGGTAAGGGACANATTACTGATGGGGAAATCAAATAATGATCTNGATATTGCTACAACACTTTTNCCAAGTCAAGTAATGGAAATATTCCCTAGAACAATACCAGTTGGTGAAGAATANGGAACAGTAATTGTGAGACTAGATGGTGATTCTGATAAAGAATGGGAAGTNACTACCCTACGTAAAGATGGGAGTTATGGAGATGGTAGGAGACCGGATAAGGTTTCTTTTAGCACTAACATAAATGATGATCTAGCACGCCGAGATTTTACAATCAATGCAATGGCAATTGGTAGAGAAGATGAACTAATAGATATGTTTGGAGGTAAAAAAGATCTACAACTGAATATTATCAGAGCAGTTGGAGATGCTAACGAAAGAATTGCGGAAGATGGATTAAGAATATTACGAGCTTTCAGATACTTAGACTTGGAAAAGGATAAACTTAGAGTAATGGATTATGAGCTAGAAAATGCAATTCAGAAAAATGTTCATATGTTAGAAAAAGTCTCGAAAGAACGTATTACTGATGAAGTTAGAAAAATTTTAGCTAGTAATAATCCGTATCAAATATTTTCTAAAATGCAGGAATTGGGGGTTTTAATTAAAATCATAAGTGGTTTATCCATAGATATTGAGGACTATGGAAACGCAGAGCCGATGGTGATTTTTGCTAGGTTCCTCAAAAATAATAATTGTGATGGAGATGATTTGTCTAAGATTCTAAAAGAATCACTTAAATTATCGAAAAAAGAAATAGGATGTATTTCATTCCTACATGAAAATAGAAATTTACGATTTGATAAAAGTATTGAAAGTATAAGAAGATTTCAAGTTTTACTATCTGAAGAACAAAAGCGGATAATTTTGCAATACCATATTGAAGAAGATATTGCCAAAAAATACTATGAATTAGAAGAAGAAATTAATATGAAACCGATTCTTGATGGGAATAAAATCTTTGAAATTACGGGAATAAAACCGGGTCCTAAACTTGGTTCACTTAAAGATTGGATATTTAGGGTTCAGATAGAAAAAAATATTCATCGTGAAGAGGAAATGATAAAAATTCTAAATGAGATAGACTGGAATGACTCTGGATACGAGTCATGGCCAAAACTATCGTGGCCTTGATTAAAGTTCATTTAGATACTCAATGTACTCATTTTCATCTAAATATTGATCTTCATCATAGTCAAATGGTTGCACTATTAAGCACCATCCATCAGCATATGCATCGTCATTAACAAGATCGGGATTATCTTCTACATCACCATTCAATGAAACAATCTTACAAGGGAACGGAGCATTTATGAGCAATTTTTCATATTCTGTAGTAATTGTAATCAATAAATCTTCTAGACCTAATTCATCACCACTAGTCATTGGAGTTGCAGCGTCATCATCTTGTGAAACCTCTCCTTCATCGTCATCAGAATCCTCCATTTTAAACTCGGAATCATCTTCAGGTTTTGTTAAAATAACCCTGATAATATCCCCATATTCAGCTCTTACAAATTCACTCAGACCTATCTTTACCTGAGAGTCATCTTTCTTTTCATCTAATACTTGCAACCATAAATGTTCCAAAGTATACTTACGCCCTTGAGCTACACTAAATTCGACATAATCGCTATCCGCCATACTAATTCTCGACCTGCGCCCGACTGACAACCGTTTTGAATTGTTCGATTCAAGAAGTTGTTACATTTCTCATTACGAGACATTAACAACACCATTCTCTTCGCATGGTCTGGTGAGATAATGGAGTTCAAGGAAACAGAAGAACAAAGTATGATTCGAGAGATGGTTCGTAGCTTTGCTGAAGAGGTGTTAGCACCTACTTGTTTAGAGAGAGATAGGGCTGCAAGACCACCTCTAGATGAGTGGCAAAAATTTTGCGAATATGGCTTGCAGGGCATCACTATTCCAGAAAAATATGGAGGTAGCCCGGTAGATGATATATCAGAGTCAATTATCATTGAAGAATTAGCAAGAGTAGACCCTTCGTTTGCGGTAATGTATTGTGTTCATGTTGGGCTGTGCGCTAAAACAATAGAGATACATGGAAACGAGGAACAAAAACAAAAATATCTCACAAGACTTGCTGGAAATGAAATCGGAGCATATTCTCTTTCCGAGGCAGGAGCCGGGACGGATGCAGCCGCCATGGTTTGTAAAGCCAAGAAGTCAGATGATGGCAAATATTTCATTCTCAATGGAGAAAAAATGTGGGTGACAAATGGGAAGAGTGCGGATATTTACGTACTATTTGCTAAAGATGTTGATCACCCCGATTTTGGTGCAAAAAAACATGGAGGAACTACCGCATTTATCATCGATTCATCGATGGAAGGATTCAGTGTTGGCAAGAAAGAAGAGAAATTAGGAATTAGATCTTCAGATACGTGTGTATTACTTCTTGAAAATTGCAAAGTTCCTATTGAAAATGTCTTGAAAGGAGTAGGTGAAGGATTTCCTATCGCAATGAATGCACTAGATAATTCTAGAATTGGAATCGCTGCGCAAGCGTTGGGAATTGCCCAAGGGGCTTTTGAATCAGCATTGAATTATTCTCATGAAAGGCAGTCATTTGGCAAACCAATCGCACATCATCAAAGTATTGGAAATTATCTCGCAGATATGGCAACACAAATTGAAGCCGCTAGAATGATGGTTTACAAAGCAGCATGGGCCAAACAAAGACATTACGAAGACGGAGGGAAAAGACACACCAAGGAAGCAAGTATGGCTAAACTATTCGCAGGAGATACAGCAATGTGGGTATCAGAAAGGGCGGTGCAAATACTTGGAGGATATGGATATACTACCGATTTCCCAGTTGAAAGATTCTTCAGAGACGCAAAAATAACACAAATATATGAAGGAACGCAAGAAGTTCAACGAATTGTAATTAATAGAGCAATCAAACCTTGATTATTCTACCCATGAATATTTCCTTTGACCTTCTAGAACGTCATCTCCACCTATAGAGACCAAAGCGAATTCATTTTTCGGAGATAAGATAGATTTCTTAGCGGTACCTCTATGAAGTGACTCATATATTTCTTTGTCAATAGAATGTCTTTTACCAAGTCTTTCGAATAAATTGAATCGTTCTGCAATTTGTTTCCATTCTGGCTGGATTACGCCTTCGAATACTTTTGCCTTAGCACCTGAACCATAACCGCACAAACCAATATGCTCACCAATCATTTCTTCACTCTCCAGATGATCCGATTCAATTGTCGACATTAGAGCTAGGAAAATTGAACCAGTATATTGATTTCCAACAAGACTTGAGGCCCTTTGAGCTTTCTCAATTCTAGCATCTACGAAATCTTTGAACATAGAAGTTTTCGATATTAAACGGCGATACTGATCGTTTGCTTTCTCAAACTCTTCATAACCTTCAACAGAATCTTCAAAATTTTCAGGTAAAGGCTCTTCGCCAATTTCTTCAATAATCTCATTCCACAATGGTAAATGTCTTCTGTCATGTCTGAAAACATCTGGAAACATCCTTTTCCCTTGGAATGCATATGGTAAATGGACAATAATCCTTTTCCATTGTTCAGTCAAAATATCGTCATTGTCGGGATCATACCTTCCTGAACGTATGGCTTCGATTCTGAAATTGATGAATGCTTGTTTCACGGACTCGGAATAACAACGATTTGAAAATTGTCCATCGAAAACAGGTGTGTCTTTGTGGATTTTCAGAGTTTTAGATTCAAATAAAATATTATCCTTAAGTGAGGAAATGGGCAAAACATCTAGAATTTTTTCTACTAAACCCGATTTCCTAGGTTTTTCGCCAGCCTCTTCTGCTAAATCTAACACATTCTCAACCACTGTTTTCATATCAACCTCTCTTCTAGGTTTGAAAAAATCATGAACAGGCATTGTTGAAACCCCCCAGTTATCTGGAATTACAATTAATCTAGGGTTATGTCGGATTAGAATTGCTCCTCCGCCCGCGCCTTGTGTGTATTCACCGGATGACTCGAGATCATACTTCGCATTATCTGCGAAAACAACTATTCCAATCCTATCTTGAGACTCTCCACCTCTAGCGACCCAATCTAAGGTATTATGCATGGCATCAACCGCACCGATACAAGCAAAAGTCAAATCTACTACATCACAATGTCTGAAACAGTCTTGTCCGTATTGTTTCTGGTATCTTTGCTCTAACATATCCATGATGTAAGTAGCAGTTGGTTTAGCACCATCAAGGGCAGATTCCGTACCAAGATAAATTCTCCCAATATTATTTGGATCCAGGTTGTTTCTATCTATCAATCGTGCACAAGCATTTGCACCCATAGTTGCAGTATCTTCATGCACATCTGGGATTGCCATTGCTTCAAGGCCAAGTCCACGATTTAATTTTCCAAAATCTGCACCACGGAATTCAGCAAAGTCCTCCATACCGAAGTATAGTTTAGGGAAATGTATCGCAATATCATCTATTCCTACCTCTGTCAAAGCAATCCTTCCAAGTATCGCGTAGAGCAGTAGGGTTATGATATCTACTGTAGAATTAGGTTTAACTCGTCGATTATAAAACGCGTTACTGAGAGCCAGTGATTTTATTCATGTCATTTAATAACTCATTATTACCCGAAAAATGCTCTGAAATAGGGTTCAATACCTCTGCCAATCCTCTAGCCACAGCCATTTTAGCATCAAAAGGATGTACTTCACCCTTATTTATTGCTGAAATTAGTTGATCAATATTCTCCCATGAGGAAGGTGAACCAAATTCAGGTTTAGGTTCAATATTTATTGTTCCAATTCGTGGGATAAGAACATAACGAGCTATTTCATAAACTGCGGAATTTCCATTGCCTATTTCTAGGAATGCTTTACGTAATTTTTTCTCTAGTTTCTTTGGGGTATCATGTAGTAATATAGCATTGTTAGGGTCGGATTTAGACATTTTATGATCATAGGAATCCATACGTCCACTAGCTCCTTTTAGACCTGATAACATTGGAGTATGAATACAAGTTGCTTTAATCCATTTATTCCTATCTGCAACTTCTCGCATATACATGTGAGCCTTTCTCTGATCCATTCCACCAAGTGCTATATCAATTTCTAATTCGAAAATGTCAGCCGATTGCAAAGCAGGGTAGAAAAATGCTGATAAGTCATGATCAGAAGAATCTTCATCTCTACCCATGATACTGAATGTTCTCCTAACTCGAGACAAACTCATATTTTTTGAACATCGCAATACTCTTTCCCAATATTTCCCTGAATCCATCATTTCAGATGCTCGAATAAATCTCAATTGACCGGGGCCATCTCCTTCTTCAGGGAAATTTAATAGAACTCGGAAAACTTCAGACATATAATCAGCAGCGAGAGAAATTTTTCCCATATCTCTTGAAAATTTATCATTTACCCATGCGTGCCAATCTGCTAATAACACGGTAACATTGACTTTTTCAGCAAGTAAATTATCGATAGTTTCAGCTAGTATCATCCAACCAAGATGAGCTTTTCCACTAGGTTCTAAGCCAATATATGCATTCAATTGATTGCTTCCAGAATGGCTACTGCTACCTGAAATTACATTTGCAACATGGCCAATACCAACTATCTCTTCACAACCATCAAACATTCTGTTGATTTTTGAACGCCCTTCATCATCGAGATTTGATAAAGGATCTGAGCTCATTTAATCACCGAATTATTTGAATAAATTATTTAGTTTTTCACCACGGCCTGCTGCTCTTGTGTTTTCGCCTTCTTCTAAAGCGCTTTCAATTTCAGCAATTAATGCCTCTGCTTGAGATTTCTTTTCTTCTGAAACACTTGTAGACATTTTCATAAAATGGCGTGCGGAACTAACCGCTGATTTAGCCTTAGATGACTTTTTCGCCCATTCCTTTGCTTTGTCACCACGCTGCTTTGAGTTATATCCTGTAGCTTCATCGAGAAATTGTGTCCATCTTTTACGACTATCCTGTGCGATTTTCATTGCTTCCGGGTCATCGAAATTGGGAGGAGAATTCTTTACGTCTATTACTAAAGCACCAGTATCTGAAAAACTCCCTTTAATGGAAGTCATAATATCGTGAGAACCAATAAATGAACCATCATCATTAGCCTCTACATTCTCAAAATATTTACCAGCCAATGCTGCTAAACCACCATCTGCATTAATTTGTTTCATCAATCCTCGCTTAACGTCGAATCTCTCCATAAGCCTAGCGCGAAGTAATTGCTTATTCAATACTACGAGAGAAAGATAACCGAAGATGAGAAATAAACAGGGCTAAACCTACATCCGTTTTCGCATGACTATGACAGCGTTAAGAGGCATAGTTATTGCCCTGATGACTACCCTGGTATTTGCATCGCCAATTGTTAATGCAGAATCAGCTGTAGAACTTGAATCAATTATTCATCTGAGTGAAAATGATTTATCAATTAAAGGAATAGCGGAAAACCCTCAAGAAAATAAAATATTAATTTATGGAGAAGGAGGATATGCAAATATTATTTCTTCGAATAATCCTGATTCCCAAGTATTACTGGCTGCAAGTGATAACCAAACTATGAGAGATGCCGACTGGCATCCAGGTGGAGGAACCGCCCTATTGGTTGGAGATGAGGGAATGATTCTTCGCTATGCGGCAGATGATTTTTCATTAACACGGGCTGGAGAAAAAATGAATTTCGGGCAAACCAATCTAAAATCGGTAGCATGGAATACTGCAGGGACATGGGCATATGTTGGAGGTGACGATGGGTGGCTATGGAGAGTTCGTGCTGAAGGTGATGGGGGATTAGAAACTCATCTTATCGAAGGTCGAGGAGAGGGGGATGTCACCGATATTGATTGTCATGACGATGTCATGCTCTGTGTGATATCATCTGTTACTGATGGAATTGGAATTATTGATAGAAATCACATTCTAACTTGGATTGGAGGTAGTTTTTATCCTTGGAATAGTGTAATTTGCCCGTCTAACTATTACTTATCTTGTGTATCGGTATCTAGTAGTCAAGAAATAGGTATAATTCAATTACATTCTACAAATGCTGTAGAGAGTGAGTTATCAGTAAGTACAGTCAAAGGTATTGATGGACAATTTACCCATTTAAGTCATCAAGATAATGCAAGATCATTAATTGTCATAGCACCATTTGCATTACTTGAGCACGATGTTAGCAAGAATGCTACATATCCATGGCTAGATAATAAAGATGCTCAAGAATTCAATATTGAGATATCTGGTGAAAGAATAATTGGAACGTGGGGTATTGGTGAAAACAGCGGATGGCTAATCACAAGTCGTGGCACAATGATAGAATATCATTCTACGGAAGAGGCTAGTGAAATAGGAGTAATTCTTGGAGGAGTGGTTGGTTTCTTAATTCCATTAACTATTGGAATGTTGATACTAACTTTAGTCTATACTGCATCTCCAAAGCTACAGTATTGGATGACAATGAAGTTTGGAAATAAACAAGAAAAAAGGGATGCGAAAAGGAAAGGAACAGGGAAAAGATAGGACTGGATTTTGACTTGGCCAATCAGGAACATTCATGTGGCCTCTATTATCGCCCACAAATGAGAATTATGGCATATGAGGCTCTAGACTTCTACGACGTTGACTCGTTATTGACTGAAGAAGAAAGAATGGTTCGAGACATGGTACGCGATTGGGTAGATGAGGAAGTCATTCCAAATATNGAAATTGCATGTAGAGACGGNGTATTTCCAGACGAGTGGAGAGTNGCTTTAGGCGAAATGGGAGTNCTAGGCGCACCACTCAAAGGATANGNTTGCCCAGGTCTCTCCTACACNGCTTACGGAGTAATTTGCAGAGAATTAGAAAGAGGCGATAGTGGACTCAGATCNTTTGCTAGCGTACAAGGATCTCTTGCAATGTATCCAATTTGGGACTTTGGAAGTGAAGAGCAAAAAAATTACTACTTACCAAAAATGGCTAGTGGTGANTGGATTGGTTGTTTTGGACTAACTGAACCAGACTATGGATCTAATCCTGGNGATATGATTACAAAAGCAGAAGATATGGGTGATCATTATCTTCTAAATGGTGCGAAAATGTGGATTACAAANGGCTCAATTGCTGAACTTGCAGTAGTTTGGGCGAAATTAGATGGAGTTATTCGAGGATTTATTGTTGAAAAGAATGACCCAGGATTTTCAGCTCCTGAGATGAAAGGCAAACATTCTTTGAAAGCGAGTGTAACCAGCGAATTAGTATTCCAAGATTGTAAAATTCCTAAAGATAGGATGCTTCCAGGTGTCAAAGGATTAAGAGGACCATTTTCTTGCCTAAATAACGCCAGATATGGAATTTCTTGGGGGGCGTTAGGATCAGCGCAGGCATGTTTTGACTCAGCTAAAGATTATGCAATGAGTAGAATACAATTTAATCATCCAATTGCTTCATACCAATTAGTACAAAACAAACTGTCTTGGATGCTTAGAGAAATTACAAAAGGGCAATTGTTAGCATATCACTTAGGACAGAAGAAAGATGCTGGGAATTGGATTCCTGAACATATCTCTTTAGCTAAAATGAATAATGTAGATATCGCTCTTGAAATAGCAAGAGTTGCAAGAGATATTCATGGCGCCAATGGAATACTTGACGAGTATCCAATCATGAGACATATGGCGAATTTAGAATCTGTNAAAACTTATGAAGGAACTCATGATATTCACAATCTAATAATCGGTAGACATATTACTGGTATTCAAGCATTCACTAGAGAAGCCTGATAATTTGATCACAAACAAAAAGAGGGNAAAAAATGAATATAGCCGTACTACTAAAACAAGTGCCTGATACAACAGCGAAAATTACAATTTCAGAGGGAAAAGTTGACGAAAATTCAGTTAGTAAATGGTCAATGAGTCCATATGACGAATATGCTTTGGAGTCAGGACTTCAATTAAAAGAGGCAACTGGNGGCAATCTAATCGCAATTACTTGCGGACCAGAAAGAGCAAAAAAANTGCTTACTGATGCTGCTGCAGTGGGTGCAGATACTCTTGTNCATATCTCAGATGATGGTGTTNGNGATAGTACTCATGTTCAAAAATTACTTGCCGCNGCTGTAAAGAAATTTGACTCTCATGTNGTNCTATGTGGGAAACAAGCAGCAGATACTAATGGAGGTTCAACAGGACCGGGAGTTGCTGAACTACTCGATGCTGCATGTGTGACTTTGGTCTCAGAAGTAAATTTTTCAGAAGGAAATTTTACNACAATTAGACCTAGTAATTCNGGTACAGAGAAAGTAATTGTNGATGGGCTCAGTGTTTTTGCATTTGANAAAGGTTCATNAGAACTTAGAAGACCTAATGTAAGAGGAATTATGATGGCAAAAAAGAAGCCTGTCGAGTCAATTACGTCTNNTGATNTGGGAGTTNATTTGGANCCNTCTAATGTGAAAATGAATTCTCAAAACCCTCCTCCNGAGAAGCCTGCTGGNCAAAAATTTGAAGGCGCAGAGTATGTCAATGAAGTAGTNTCNAAGTTAAGGAATGAGGCAAACGTAATTTGAGGTGGAAAAAATGGATTTTACAATAATAGCAGAAACAAATGGTGATTCACTTCACCCAACTACATACCAACTAATTGGGGCCGCGTCTAGTTTGGGTTCTAATTCAACCGTGATTTGCCCGAATGGAGTAGGTTCTTCAGAGGCTGCTAAGATAAACGGAGTCGAGAAAGTAATTTCAGCAACTGGAGATTGCTTCAATGTTTTCGATGGAGGAGCATGGGCCTCGGCATTGTCTTCAATATGTGGAGAAATGATTTTGATTTCTGCATCTCCGAACGGGAGAGAGATTGGTTCTAGAATTGCTGCTAAAAAAGGCATTCCAATTATCCAGGATGTTGTTTCCATGACCGAAGGCATAACTGTTAGTAGGCCTATTTACTCTGGTAAAGCCATGGAATCATTGACAATTTCTGGGAGTGCAGTAGTCACATTAAGGCCTAATGCCTTTGAAACAGCATTGGCAGAAAATGACGCACCCATAAACGTCGTCAATCAATCAGCTGATGTAAGAATTGCAATACAAGAAGCTATCAATAAAGCTAGTGAAAGATTAGATGTTACGGAAGCAAATATAATTATTTCAGGTGGTCGAGGTATGGGGACAATTGAAAACTTCTCACATTTGGAAGAAATTGCAGACACTATTGGCGCAGCAGTAGGAGCCAGTAGAGCTGTCGTAGACGAATGGGGTATGCCTCATAGAATGCAAGTCGGGCAAACAGGGAAAACTGTGACTCCGTCATTGTATATCGCAGTAGGAATTTCAGGAGCCATACAACACCTAGCAGGTATGAGATCTAGTAAATACATTTTAGCCATAAACAAAGATCCAGATGCACCTATTTTTGGAGTTGCAGATTATGGTATTGTTGCAACATGGGAAGATGCAATCCCTGCACTAAAATCAGCCCTTTCAGACCTTCAGTCTTAATTCGTTGCAATGCGTTGAAATTAAGATGCCGTTTCGAAAGGTCATGGACTCTAATGTATTCGAAGATAATAAAGTCCGAATGGTGGTCGCTTCGGCACTAATTCTTGGAATATTAATAGGATTAAGTCTTGCAGATGTTGTTTTTGATGATTATCAAACTGGCCTAGGTGATAAAGACGGTGACAATGTCCCAGATATTTCTGACCTAGAACCAGATGGGGATGCTGGAATAAGATTTACACTCGTGGAAATTATACATCAAGAACTATCGTCTGATACTAATATTACACTAGTTTTGGGTTACAATGACAATGGAGATAGCGAAGGGAAGTTAAACGGACAAGTGTGTATTCTCAATCTAACTGTAATGGAGAATACTACTGTAACCAGACCATCTCATAATTGCGTATTTCAAGTAGCGGATTATGCGTTGAGATCTGTATCATTCGAATATAGAATGTTTGAAGAGAAAGTAATTAATCATGAAACAATAAGAGAAAATTGGGATATATTTTCAGGAAATGATAATGAAAATCCATGGGGAACTAATACAACAGTTGATCCCGGATTCTTATCAGTTGGTAGCACTATACTGTTAGATGGGATGTCAGATAGTGATGATTGGGAAAAGAATGCAAGAGTAATTTGGTATACTAATAGTGTTGAAATCTTCGCAGATTAAAGAACTTGAATTGTTAAAGTTGCCTTTGATGATGCACCCCTATCGTCTACTATTGTTAGGTAAAAAACATGAACTCCCTTTGATAATTTGACTTTTACTTGAGGACTATTTGAAATTACTTTATCGGAATCATTTTCCCATGACCAAGTATTGATAGTGCCATCGGGGTCGTAAGACTTACTTCCATCGAGTAACACTATGGCAGCACCATCTGAATCAGATTTAACTGTCATATCTTCGCCAACATCCACAATTGGTGGTAGGTTTAATGATCTAGCAGATTGGGATAAATCTTCTAAAATATCAACCTCGACCACAGGAAGAGAAAATTCCACTTNTAATTCTTCATCCAATGCATCAAAGATTTCNGATGAATCNGGAGGCAACAAAGGTTTCATTGAAGATGCTTNTTCTTCTTCAACAGATAAAGCNCCNGAATATTNAGAATCAAAATTAAAATTTNCTTCTTCGAAATTATATTCNTTAGAAATTATNTCAGAGTCAGGGTTAATGATGAATATTGGAGTAGGTGAATGTTGTTTCTTGTCNTCACCTANAATAGCAACTCTAGATTCACCTATGGNNNATATTTTCTCAACTATCCCAATGTGTTCAAGNCTCCAAATTATTTCNCCATTAGNATTTACTCTAGTGATATCAAACCATGAACCTACNAGTATATCCTCCTTCCAAGGAAATATTTGCTTTATTGAATAATCAAACTTAGATAATCGNTTATATCTCTTAGAATCTATTTGTAATTCTAANAATTCACCATTAAAGCATCCCAAAAGTACTCCTTTGGGTGTAGGNGNAATACAATTGACTAAACTATCTACCTCACAANTATGAATTTGACCTTTTTGAATNCTCCAACACTCTATTCGATTTTCAGGCCTATCGTCAATAGCCATTCCAAGTGAATTACGTGAGACTACAAGNACATCAGATGAACGAAATATCATGGNTGAAATTGTTTCGATATCATCAGATGCTGCCTGAGAGGTTCTAATTTCATCACCTGAATTGTTGACCATAATGAAATCGCCGTTTTCAAGAGCGATGGCAGAATAATTTCCTTCATCATTACTACAAATATGAGTCATCTGGCCAAGTTCTTTTTGCCATAATAAATCACCATCAGAATCAAATCTAAACAATGCTCCTGAACTATCTGCTACTAAGAAATCAGGTCCACATAAACAAATAATTTCGCAGCCNGAATTTAGCTTATGACTCCAAATTATTTCTTTGAAAAAACCACAAATTCCTGAAATACTAGACCCTACAATTAGGTTTTCACCTATTTCAAATAGACCAATTATTTTCCCTTCTAATTCAAATGATTCTTTAACCATACCATCAGGTGAAATTATAGTCACAATACCCTCTTGATCACCGATAGCCAAATTTCCATCAGACATTTCACATGAAACTGTTGGAATACCGCCAAGTTCAACCAAATTGAGTACCTCAATAGTTGAATCCATAAATATTCTAAGCGCTAATCACCTATCATTCTAACTGGAGAATGTGTCAAGCAGGAGCTGATTTTTTCGCTTTATCATTTCTTGATTGCTCTATCTTGTTAAGATAATCTTCAGTAATTCCACCAGTCACATAAACACCATCGAAACAAGAACAATCGAATGTTGCAATATTATTTTCNCCTGTTCCNAAACAGGCCTCTACCAAGTCATCAAGNTCCTGATATATCATCCAATCTGCACCTATAGCAGAGCAAACTTCNGAACTTGTTCTATTGTGAGCAACATACTCATTCTTTGCAGGCATATCAATTCCATATACATTAGGATGTATAATTGGAGGTGCTGCTGAAGCGAAAAATACTTTCTTTGCTCCTGCATCTCTAGCCATTTCGACTATTCTCTTTGAAGTATTTCCTCTAACAATGCTGTCATCAACAATCAAAACGGTTTTACCCNAAAACTCACTAGGTATCGTNTTAAGTTTTTTACGTACTGAATCTTTTCTAACTGACTGTCCAGGCATAATAAAGGTACGACCAATATATCTATTTTTGACNAAACCTTCTCNGTAGGGANCTCCTAANTCTCTAGCTAATTCTAAAGCAGCGATACATCCACTATCGGGTACCGGAATCACAGCGTCGATACCATGNTTAGGNTTCTTTTCTTTGATTCGGCGNGCTAACANAGCCCCCATTCTAAGACGAGCAGAATGTACTGANATTCCATCAATAATAGAATCAGGACGTGCAAAGTAAACATGTTCGAATATACANGGTCGATGTTGAGGCTCAGGGTGACATTGTCGCGAATNGAAAGACCCATCACATCTCACAACTATTGCTTCTCCNGGCATTACGTCTCTTTCTANTTCGAAACCTAAAGCCATNAAAGCCGCACTTTCNGATGCGAATGCTCTTTCTTGGAATCCATTAACTTCCCTAACACCCATGCACAGTGGCCTGATTCCATTCGGGTCTCTGAATGCAATAACACCCCAGCCAGTAATTGAAGAAACGACGCTGTAACTACCCTCGGCTCTCATGTGAGTCCTCTCAATAGCTCTGAAAACATCTTCTTGATCTAAAGCATCCATTCCTCCAGGACGTCCGTTGAGTGATCTTTGTATTTCAGCCGCCAATAAGTTCAGCAACGCCTCTGAGTCGGAACTAGTGTTTATTCTCCTATGGTCGTACTCCAGTAAACTAGCAAGTATCTCCTCTGTATTGTTAAGATTACCATTATGGGCTAAACTAACACCAAATGGAGTATTAGTGTAGAATGGCTGAGCTTCTGCTACTGACGAACTACCTGCGGTAGGATACCTGACATGTCCAATACCTGCTGAGCCCTTCAAAGATTTCATATGCCTCTGTTTGAATATATCTCTAACATACCCATTTGCTCTTCTATGATACAAATTATCATTATCGAAAGTAACGATACCTGCCGCATCTTGTCCACGGTGTTGAAGAACTAACAATCCATCATAAATATCCGAAGCAACAGAATATTCTGGGCTGCCAACAATTCCAATAATTCCGCACATAAGAACAAACCTCGCTAAGTTGTAAGGGTCTTAGCACTTTGCTATTCAGAACTTGATTTATTTGCTACCCATGGAACGATTTCTTTTGCTCCATTGATACTTGCGCATGCGGGAAGTTTTACCATATCCACAAGACGAACATATGCCTTTCTGTTTATGGTAAGAATGACGCCCACATCGACGACAACGAATGTGAGTCGACTTTTGTCGCTTACCCATGCTTGGAGTACCTTTTGACATGATAACACCTATTTGATAACGCGGCGACTTACCGACTTGTTATGAGAGTTACCCTTGAGGGGATTAGTCAGCATAGGCCTTATTTCTATTCAGGAGAATCTAATAAATCATCAAAAGGACGTTTTCTAAATGAGGCTCTCAATAAGAAATAAATGATTATAATGTACAAAAAGGGAATAATTATGAGGATTCCTTGAATACCTTCTACTAGGGAAAAACGGATTGCACCTACAATAGTTTCTACATCATCATTCAATGAGTTTATGATTAATGCAGAAATTAAAATCAAAAAACTTTGTACTACTACAGGGACGGTTGGCTTACTGTAAGGATGTAGCGAGAATAGTTGAAAAATAATTAGAGAAAAATTTGTCAACATAAAGCCACCTAATGTGTAGTATAATATCTCCAATAATGCAGAACTCATTTTTCCTCAACCCCTATGTTGATAGAAATTATTTTCTTAACAAAATCCTTTTCCTCTTCAGTTAATTCTGGTGCTGGATCTTCTAAAGGAATACTATTTTCAACAAATCTAACTAATAGAATGAATAAGAATAATGACAATATTGCACCTAATGAAGAAAATAATGAAACAAGCAAAAAATTATCCGGCAACTCATAGTATTCATAGAATAGATAAAATGAAAGTAAAATGATTATCCAACCAATAGATAACTGAGGATAACGTACTTTCCAATAAATTGGTGAGCCCCGGAGTACTAGAAAACATCCTAATGAGCAAACAAAAAACCATGGAGCGAAACCATGTACAGAATCTAGTAAATCTGACTCGGGATTTTCAATAGGAGAATTGTTGAAAATTAATAATAAAATCCCCATAATGATAATTGGTAAAGAAAAATTACTTCTTGAAAACGAAGGCCCCATTCTACCAAAAGAAATACCTACCATTAATAGTAAAATGGCAGACCAAAACAGCGTGGAGCCGAGAATCACGCCAATCCCTAATAGTTCCTACTTCATCTATGTTTTTTAACAAAAATCACTAATTCATAGTTTCCTTCTTCAAAGATTACGCGACAGAGTTCATATACGGGTCGTCAGTCGCCCGCACCGTCGTTAGACGCTGAGGTGCAAAAGATGGTCAAGATGCCGCGTAAAGTAATGCGTTACAGTCCTTCTGCTGGTAAGCACACAGAACACACTGTAGAGCGAGTTAAGAAAAGGCGAGCTAGTGAGTTGAAATGGGGTCAGAGAAGATTCCGTAAAGTTACTTCTGGTTACAGAGGTTTCCCGAGACCTAAACCATCTGGTGAGAAACCAACAAAGCGTGTAAATCTAGTATTCAGATGCACTGAAACTGGTAAGGGGCATTCCCCTGCTGGAAAGCGTGCAAAGAAATTCGAACTAATTGATAAATAATTGAGGGCTAATAATGAGTGGAAAATTCCTACGTGTAAGTTGCACAGATTGTGGACATGAAACCATTCTATTCGACAGGGCGTCGACTTCAATCGCTTGTTCAATTTGCGGTGCTACATTAGCGAAACCCGCAGGTGGAAAGGCTGATCTTTCAGGAAGCACAGTTGTAGACGTCCTCGAATGAAGGGGACAATAGAATGAGTGAAGCCGAAGAATTATGGCCTGATGAAGGTGAACTACTAGTTTGTACTGTAAAGGGAGTCAAAGAAAACGGAGCATATCTGAATCTTGGTGGATACGGAGACAAAGAAGGTTTCGTATTCATTGGAGAAGTTGCCTCTGGATGGGTTAAGAACATTAGAGCGCATTTGAGAGAAGGACAAAGAGTCGTCGCTAAAGTTGTTACAATCAAAAAGGATAGGGAGAGAGTCGATCTATCTATCAAGGCTGTATCAGCGGAAAGAAGGAAAGACACTCTACAAAAATGGAAAAATCAGCAAAGAGCAAGTCAAATTATGCGTGTTGCTGCCCAAAGGGTGGAATGGGATGAAGAGAAGACAGAAGCAATATCTGAAGAAATGATTGAAAAATTCGGATCATTATATGGAGCATTAGAAGAATGTGCAATTTCAGAAACAGCGTTATCAGACTCGGGTTTCACTGGTAAATGGATGAAAGTAGTAACAGAACTAGCTGTTGAAAATATAGTTCCTCCATTTGTAGAGATTAGAGGTATTTTTGACATTGAAGTTTGGGGTTCAGAAGGAGTTGGCGCAATAAGAGATGCTTTATCCGCAGCAGAATTAGTTGTTGGAGATGAAGAAGAAGTTACTCTAACTTGCCATTATGATGGAGCGCCACATTACAGAGTAGATATAAGAGCGCCAGATTATTCATTGGCAGAATCTTCATGGGAAGCCGCAAAGAAAGCAGCTACGGAAAAAATCAATTCCGTAGAGGGCTCAATCTCCATAGAAAGGCTATGAGGACGATTTTCTTAGGCATTATTCATACACCCTCAAACATCACGTCAGCATGAGGAGTCACTATGGTACGTACAAAATTACAACGATGTAATGATTGTGGAGAATACGGACTTGGAGAAAATTGTAAAAAATGTAATGGTAAAATGGAAGCTGTGGCACCATTGAAATATTCTCCTGAAGACCCACAAGGCGCTAGAAGAAGGCAAAGAGTTGATGCTGGTAGCGATGAATGGGTAGAATCACTACCTACTCCTCGAAAAGTGATTGAGGATGAGGAAGAATGAAAACAAAAATTCATTGGATTATTGGAAACGGTTTACCAGAACATTCAGCGATACTAGAAGCAGTGCCTGGTGTAGGGAATGTAGGTAAAATTGTGGTAGACGCATTAGTAGAAAAACACCCCTCCAGAACTATTGGATGGATTTTACATCCTGATTTCCCACCTCATGCTACATTATCAAGTAATGGACTATTAGCACCGCCTAGGCTAGAAATTAATTCAGTACTTCTTCCAGATGGAAAAACAGTAATTACGATCGGAGGAGATTTACAACCTATGACTGCAAACGGGCAGTATGAAGTTGCTGAAAGTATACTCGCAATGGCAAAGGAAAATAACACTCCACAAATTCTAGTTTTAGCAGGCTTAGCAGCTGGTGCTGAAGACAGAAATATTCACGTAATATGTGCAGATTTAGGAGTCAAAAAATCATTGCAAGATATTGACATTAATGTTACTGACGAGCAGCCGAAATCAGGAATGATAGGAATTGCAGGTTTACTTATCTCTCTCTCACCATTACATGATGTGCCTACAATTGGCCTGGTAGCTGAAACAATAGGGGCGAGTGCCGACACACTTGCTGCCGATAGATTATCATCTTGGATCGAAGAAGGATTAGGATTACCTCTAGAACTAGATCTTGATTCAACAGAAAAAACAGCTAAAAAACTATTAGCAACAATGGAAGTTTCTGGAGATATTGATGAAATATTAAATGGGACTGAAAAACAAAATGATTCAAATTTTTACGCTTAGGTGATTTCATGAAAATACTTCTTGGAAGCGGAGGAATAAGAACAGAAGAAAGAAGAAATCTTTTCTTTCATTTGATGAAGGAGAACTTCGAAGGTTGTAAGAAAGTGATATTCATACCTTATGCCAGTAGAGATTATGATGAATATACAAATTCTGTAAAGGAAATGTTTAGTCATCTCGAATTTGAAATTATTGGAATACATGAACTGGATAATCCATTAGTAGAATTAGAAAAAATGGAAGGAATTTATGTAGGTGGAGGGAATACATTTTCATTAGTTCAAAAGTTACATGAAAAAGAAATACTGGAAATTATCAGGAGGAAAGTGCTAGATAATGGAATACCATATGCGGGAGTTAGTGCTGGAGCAAATGTTGCTTGTCCTACAATGCAAACCACAAATGATATGCCAATTGATTTAGTTCCATCATTTGAAACATTTGGTATTGTACCGTTCCAAATCAATCCCCATTACCATCCAGGAGGAATATGGTGGAAAGAAAATAATGAACTAAGAGAGCATTTTGGAGAGACTAGGAAAAGAAGAATTGAAGAATTTCATAATTATAACGATACACCTGTAATCGGATTATACGAAGGATCTTTTCTAATTTGTGATGATGATGGAATAGAACTTCAAGGCAATAAAGCTGCAATAATCATCAAAGGAGCAGGAATTGAAACAATTTCTCCAATTAAAAAAATGAATTATGATTTATCCACCAGATGAGACTACGATTAATTCTATTTTTATGTCTTCACTAATTGTTGAAGAATGAGGAATAATTGAATCTTCATAAACTGCAAGAACTGTGGAAGAGGGAATATCTAACTCATTTAATATTGTAGAAATTGTTGATGGCACTTCGGATTCAAAAATTAAACTTTTATTTTCGTATACAATCTCTACACGCATGTTACTTCGAAACGGGTCACGCTTATGACCAATACGCATCTAGGAATATTTAGCCGAGA
>PCAW01000057.1:0-17121 GCA_002730775.1 Methanobacteriota archaeon
AGGAGGAGATGCTACTTTATCGACAGCAGGAGTCTCGTTTAGACACTTAGCAATGTTAGCACAAATAAAATCCAACGATAACGACATATGGAACTCATTGAATAGAAGTCAACATCTTGACGGAGAACCTAATGAGGTTCTAATTAGTAGACTTTCAAGGATGAGATACTGGATAAATAGTAAGCACTTTCCAGAAAATGCAAGAATTAAAATTCAAGATTCGATTAGTAAAGAGAATAAGAAGAAGATTAGTCATGAGCAGAGTGACTTTCTAAGATTATTATTCACTAAATTAGAGGGAATAGAATGGAATGAAATTGAAATCAATGAGAATATTAGGTCTGTTTCATCAGAAATTGGACTGAACAGAAGAGATGCATATATCGCACTCTACATACTAATTTTAGGTTCGGAATACGGACCTAGAATCGCTTCAATAATGAATGAAATTGGCAAAGAAAGCACACTAGAAATATTCTCAAAATCCTTGTAATAAACTAGTAAAAATTTCTGAAGTAGGTCCTTTTGATCTAGAAGCAAGTCTCCTAACAATTAACTCTGGTGTAGATCTAGCAAGATGGTTTCTTTTAGGATTTCTGTCAACAATCAAATCCATATTCTCATCGAGACCCTGGGCTTCTATTCCATCAATTCTTACGTCTCCACCCATCACCTCTGAAATCGAATTTCCTATATGAGTAACTAATAAAATATTAGTATCAAGATTAGATTTCGAAGATTTTAGTAGCCCTCCTAGAATTAATGATGCGGCACCCGGTTCAGTTATTGCTTCTAACTCATCAGCCAGAATTATTTTCCTTTCACTCGAGACTAAAACCTCGGCTAATTTGTTTAACGTTCTTTCCAAAGCACCGGCAGATTGCGTTCCAGAAACTTTGGCAAGAATATGTAGTTCATCAAGAAGACCAATTTTTGCATTACAAGCAGGTACAGGAAGTCCAGAATGGGAAAGAAGAATCATTGACGCAAGAGTCTCTAGAAGAGTTGTTTTACCACCGGAGTTGGCACCAGAAAGTAATGCTATTCTTTCTCTTTCTCCTTCCGGAGAAACCTCGCCCAATCCATAAGTAACAGGATCAGATTCACAACCTAATAGTAAATGACGACCGTCTTTCATCCATACACCGGGATTATCAAGAGAAATCTGAGGCAGAGTACAGCGATTAGAAATAGCCCATTGCCCTACACCTAACCACATATCTATTTCAATAAATTTGGAAATAGCTTTTCGAGATTTTTTCATTATATTGGCAGTAGAATTTGCAATTGATATCTCGCCCTCACTCCTTTCTGATTTTATTGCATTTTCTAGCGCATCATCGATTAATTCTAGCGCATCTCTATTCACTACGCATGGATACTCACTGGAAAAAATATCATTTGGTAAATTTATATCAGAACCTTCAAGGTATAATGATATTTTCCTCTTACCCTCTTGTAATGCGAAGTCAATAGTATCCGCAATTGTGCTTTTCAATCGCCTTTCAAGGCCTGAAATATCTGAATAATATGAAAGAACCTCATCTCCATCAAATGACAATTTAGATTGAGAGGTTCCAGAAACAATTGCATCATTTACTGATTCTTCTATTGACTTAATTTGACTCCATAAATTATCACGTAAGTTTTCAAGGTTCTCAAGATTTGTTGATTCATTCTCTAAAGATTGTAATAATAATGTTAATTCTCCGAGTTCTTCTAAGTGCTCTGAAATTGATTGCCCTATGTGATTAATTGGCCATACTTGGTCATATAATTCTGCTAAAATGGATAGATTATTTTTATTTATTTGAAGCCATTCAAGAGGAACTTCTGGTACTAAATCATACAACGAATCACTTGTTTTTCCAATTATCCACCCTGTGGGTAATTTATCAGGTCCGTCTTTCCCAATCCATGTTACCCTATTCAAGCCAAGATAATCATTCCAATTTTCATCATTTGATCGAACTAAAATTCTACATTTTTTTTCTACGTGTCTTAAATTTTTTAATTCGTCAGTATTTGGGACGACGATTACCCTATCAATCCGGGAAGTTGGCTCTCTTGTGTAGCATAAACCTGAAATATAATTCTTCCAAATCTCAAAAGATGAATAATTCTCGGTGATGAATCTAATGGCATTTATAGAACAATTTCTTCTTGACTCAATCTCAACTATACTACTACGAGGTAAGGGGGTTAATATTGAAAGCCTCTCTTTAGCTGATCTAGTAATGACATAATCGGAAATATTATTGATTAAATCTTTGTGTAATTTTTTCCCCTCATCTGTAGTAGTAATGTCACTGTAATTATTATTTGCCAAATTGATTAATTTGACTGCTCTTTGGGGAGAGATACCCTCGATACTAGAAAGTGCACTGACATCCCCATCCTTGATTACACGTTCTACATCTGCCAAAGAACCTATTTCAAAAATCAATTTTTCAGCCAGAGAATCGCCAACACCGGGTATTTCTTTCAAACTCAGCATAATTTACTTCGATAATTCTAGGTAATTAAGGAAATCGCAATTTCACAAATATAACTATGGTTTTAATAGAAAACTAAAGTGAACGAATATTCAGTAATCTTGGTTCAGGTATTCCATCCATCGCTTCCGCTATAGCAAGTACTTCCATTCTTGCACCCGCCATGGTTGTTACAAATGGAATATTTAGTTCAACAGCTAATCTTCTCATCATATTCCCGTCAAGTACTGCACCACCAGTATTCCTTGGAGTATTAATAATAAGTTGAATTTTACCCTGTCTCATTAAGTCTAAAGCATCTGGAGTTAAACCTTCAGTAATCCTGTAACAGGTTTCAACATCTAATCCTCCTTTTTCTCGAAGAACACTAGCTGTGCCGCTGGTAGCATATATCTTAAAACCTAATTCAATTAGTGATTTAGCCTGAGTAATTATTGAGTCTTTATCTGAATCTTTTACGGTGATATAAACGCCACCTTCAGTAGGAACTGGCGATTCAGTGGCTAATCGAGCTTTAAGATAAGCAGCAGATGCTCTTTCATGGCTTCCCATCACTTCTCCGGTCGACTTCATTTCAGGACCAGGAGCTGGATCTAGCCCTCTAAGTTTGATAAAGGGAAACACTGGTGCTTTAACACACACAGCCTCATCTTGACGTTCAGGAATATTGAGATTGCATAATTTCTCACCTAAAGCCACCATGGCTGCAATTCTTGCTAATGGTACTCCGGTAGCCTTTGCTACGAATGGGAAGGTTCTAGAGCCTCTTGGGTTAACCTCTAAAACATATAATATCTTATCTCTAATAGCGAATTGGATATTGTAACAACCGACTATTCCAAGCTCTAAACCAATCTTCCTAGTCCAATCATCGACTTGTTTCAATACATCATCAGATACGTTTTGCGGAGGGATAAAGCAAGTTGAGTCTCCTGAATGGATACCGGCTTCTTCTAAATGTTCCATTATTGCTCCGACCAAAATTTCTCTTCCATCAGAAACCGCATCTACATCGAGTTCTATTGCATTACCAAGATACTCGTCAACTAACAAAGGTCTTTCAGGTGATAGGAAAGCATCCTGCATATAGGATTCTAATTGACGATTTGAAGAAAGAATTTCCATCCCTCTTCCACCAAGTACATATGAGGGCCTAATAAGGACAGGATATCCGATTTCTCTAACTGCTTCGCGTACTTGATCAGGACTTGATGCTGTCATTCCATTTGGCATTCTCAAATCATTTCTTTGAGCAAATGATTCAAATCTCTCTCTATCACTAGCTTCATCAACCGCTTCGGGAGTAGTTCCTTCCATAATTAAATCGAGACCCAAAGAGGATAAATGTGGCAAATTATTTGAAAGTGGTAAAGCAAGATTTATTGCCGTTTGACCCCCAAACTGCAGTAAAATACCATGCGCATCTTCGCGGAGTAATATTTCGCTGACTGATTCCAATGTGAGTGGATCAAAGTATAGCCTATCACTAGTATCAAAATCAGTTGAAACCGTTTCAGGATTATTATTTATTATTATAGCCTCATGACCTAAGTCTTGTATGGCACCAACGGCATGTACGCAACCATAATCAAATTCAATTCCTTGACCTATTCGAATGGGGCCTGAGCCGATTACTACTATTCTTCGCTTCTTTCTCAAGCTGAGATTTGGAACATAGTCAATCCCTATAGATTCAGAACCACACTCATAAGTTGTGTAATAATATGGAGTAACTGCAGCAAATTCAGCAGCACATGAATCTACCATTCTAAATCTTGGATGTATAGAAAGTTCGTGTCTACGTGCTGTAACTGCAAACTCATCTCTCCCGACTGTTAGTTGGTTAAATCCAGTTACTGGGAAACCAGACAATGCATCTGCAATATGTAAATCTGTAAAACCACAACCTTTCCAATAGCGCATCTCTTCTGATTGGATATCGGAAGGAGTCATGCCTAATTCTCCAGCAGCCCTAATTTCTGTTTCTACGGCCGCCATTTTCTCAAAACGATGTAAAAACCAGCGTGTCACTCCTCCGGTTAAATCACGTACATCCTCTATAGAATAACCTCTTCTAAATGCCTCAAAAAGTGCCCCCATTCTTCTATCTGTAGGGATTCTTAACCAATCCACCAACATCGCTTCAGGCAATGGTTGGGAGGCCCTTTCGTCCATTGTCTCACCTCCTGAAGCATCTGCCAATGTCAGTGGTCTAGGGTGCGGTTGACCATATTCTAAACTCGCCCACGCTTTGAGAAAGGCCTCTTCAAAGCAACGGCCAATTGCCATTACCTCGCCGGTAGATTTCATTGAAGTCCCAATAGTCCTGTCTGCGGTTCTGAATTTATCAAAGGGCCATCGAGGAATTTTCACCACACAATAATCTAGAGTTGGTTCAAAGGCAGCAGTAGTACCTTCACCAGTGATTGGATTAGGTAATTCATCAAGAGTATATCCTACTGCGATTAAAGCAGCCATTCTAGCAATTGGGTAACCAGTCGCTTTAGATGCTAAGGCAGAAGAACGAGAAACTCTTGGATTGACTTCTATCACTCTATATTCACCATTACTTTGATCTACAGCAAATTGGACATTACAACCTCCTTTGATATTCAATCGGCGAATTAATTTTAATGCAGCATTTCTTAATTTTTGATGGTCTCTATCTGAAAGAGTTTGTTGCGGAGCAACAACCACTGATTCACCAGTATGGACTCCCATAGGATCTAAATTTTCCATAGTACACACAATAATCGCATTATCTGCATCATCTCTCATAACTTCATATTCATGTTCTTGCCATCCGAGAATACTAACTTCAATCAATACTTGGCCTATAGCAGAATGTAATATCCCTTGGCTGGCAATTTCCACTAGTTCACCCATATTAAATGCAGTTCCACCTCCCAAACCCCCTAGTGTAAAAGCAGGTCTGATTAAAAGTGGGAAAACACCCAATGTATTTGCCGCTTGGATTACTTCATCGATAGAATCACAAGCTATTGCTTTACAAACTGGAAGGTTAATCTCTTCACAGACTTTTTTGAATAGGTCTCTATCTTCGGCTTCATCAATTGATGCTAAATTACAGCCAATTAACTCAACACCAAGCTCATCTAAGGAACCATCATGCGCCAAAGCCATAGCTATATTCAAAGCGGTTTGACCGCCCATACCTGCAAGAATTGCATCAGGCTTTTCGATTTCTAAAATCCGCTTAACAACTTCTGGTAATAATGGCTCAATATATATTCTATCAGCCATTTCAGGGTCGTTTTGTATGGTTGCGGGGTTTGAATTGATTAGAATCACTTCATATCCATCATCTCTAAGCGCCCTACAAGCTTGAGAACCTGAAAAATCAAACTCCGCTGCTTGTCCAATTCGAATAGGCCCGCTTCCAAGAATAACTATTCGTTCCAAATCATCTCTTCGAGGCACTAATTATCACCTCTAAGTGATTTAGCAACTTTATTTGTTGGAACCTTTTTGTTCACTATGTCTGAGAATCTATCGAATAATGGAGCCGCATCTAATGGGCCAGGGCGAGCTTCTGGGTGAAATTGAACCGTAAATGAAGATTTACCAACTAAGTCTAAACCCTCAACGGTCCTGTCATTAGAATTGATATATCTGACTTTGAAGTCAGCGCCAAGGACATTTGTACCTTTTTCTGAGCATGCACCGCTTGGGTGAGGTGCAAGCATACCTTGTTCGGGGTCTTCAACAGCAAATCCATGATTCTGACTAGTAATATATACTCTCTTACTCTCTAAATCCATTACTGGTTGATTAGCTCCTCTATGCCCATACCTTAGTTTGTATGTCCTGAGACCTGCGGCTAATCCCATTAATTGGTGTCCTAGACATATTCCCATTACTGGGAAATCTTTCCTAACTGCCGCAGCTAATGTTTCCCTTGCTATTGTCGCTGAACCATGATGTGCTGGATCGCCGGGGCCATTTGATGAGAAAAAAGCATCAGGAGACCATTGTTCTATTATTTCATCGAAATTCATATCTGCTGGACACCACACAACTTCAAATCGAGTGCATAATTCTCTAAGAATATTAAATTTAATACCGCAATCAATTGCAGCAAGGCGTGGTAATGAGTTACCATCTATATCTGTAGCTCCTTCATTCAAAATTATAGACTCATTGCAAGTAACTTCAGCGACTAAATCTGACTGGTCGGGGGGCGAAAGGTTTTCTAAAATCTCAATTAATTCTTGCTCCTTTTCAACAGGGCCGAATACGCACAATACAGTCCCATGCTCTCTAACTCTTCTAGTCAAAGACCTGGTGTCGATTCCCTCAATTCCAGGTACTCCATGAGATAATAGAAGATCATGAACACTACCTATTGAATCACGATGATCTGGTATTTTCATCAACTCTCTACAAACGACTCCTCTGGGCCAGACAGATGATGATTCAGAGCCACATTTGTGAACTCCATAATTCCCTAATAGAGGCCATGTAAAAGTTAAAACCTGTCCTGCAAATGAAGGATCAGTTAGACTTTCTTGATAACCGCACATTCCAGTAGTGAAAACTAATTCACCCATTGCAATAGTTTCCGCACCGAATAATTGTCCTTTGAAGCGAGTACCATCAGCCAATATTAGAAGACCAGGTTCTAAGCTTGGAGGTTGTAATTCCTTTGAATCAATAAGAATGTCTGCTGCATCTACGAATGTTGGTGGTTCTTTAACACCCAAAATATTAGCACCGGGAGTGAATCCTTTACCCAGTGTCGACTCGGACATCATCAATACTGCCGGAACACGATTATTAATCATTGACTACAAGAAATCAGATTTTATTCTTCTTCAAAAGTAATTACTTGTTTTCTTTTACCGTTTGGTATCACTTTAATTTCACCACCAGAAAAATGTTTTTCCTCTACGATATCACCTATCAAAGACTCAAGAAATATTGCTAAAGCTGCCACTTCAGAATGAGGTTGATTACCAACCGAGATATTATGACTTGCTAAGCGATAGACTTCGCCGGGAACTTTAGTACCACCAACTACTACTACCATTGGCCTCGATAGATCAATATTAGGTAATTCGTCTTTCCAAGTCTCTCCATACATTGTAAGATGGATAATTGTACCCGGTTTTCCATCTCCTGAATTTTTTGAAAAATTGCGTAGAAATCTCAGAGGTTTTTTTTCATAAAAACATTTGAAATTCCCACCGAACCTTTTTGTAACTGATTTCCAAGTTTCTAAAGCAGATGGATCTTCTTCACCTGCTAAATGTATCTCATCAGCACCAAATGCTCTAGCGGTCAATCCAAGATGTGAAGTGATACGTTTGTCTCTATCTCGCCTATGGCCCAATCTCAGGACACTAACATAAGGAATCTTGTCACCGTTCACATTTCATATGCGAGAGGAACTTCTTCATCAGTATGACCCTCGTGGATATTTTGACTAGTTGAAGAGAAAATATCCACATCATTAGATAATAACCAAGTTCTAACCCATTGAAGCAATAGCGCCTCGAAGAAAAATCTTGTAGCGAAATGAAGTAATAATGCCAACATTGTTAGCCTACCACTAGCGGAAATAGCATTTTGCACATCCATTTCACCAGTGCCTAAAACTAAATTACCAAATGGTTCTAGAATGTAAAATGCACCAAGAATTACCAAAATACCAGCTAAATTTGATAGAACTGCATTACCTCTTTCTCTACCAATTGACATGACTAAGGTTGCGAGTAAGGCGATACTCGGAACTATCAAACTCAATTCTGCAAACTCAAAACCACCTAATTGGGAAATAGGTATAGCTGAGTCACCTAATCTATCCGCTCCTTTTTCAACAGAAATCCACCAAAGCAAAATTGCCATAATGAGCATGGCTCCGGAAATTCTCCCTCTTTGAAATATCATGTCTCTAATATCGTGTCTATTTTGAGGCTGAAGCCTTTGAATTATTGACTCCATCATCTCCAATGATGATTGATTCATAGAATCATCATTTGGGATACTGGAAGAGGGTGAATTGACAGCAGATAAACTGTCATTAACTGCATCGTCTCCTATAACCATCGTTGGATTGCCACTACATCACATCATAAAGGGTTGGTAGAATCGAGGCGCTAACATGCCTGACTGGAGACCCTTGGTAGTTTGCCGAAAAGACGGTTATCCAAGAATTATGGGCGTAATAAATGTCACTCCTGACTCTTTTTTTGAAGATTCAAGGAGTAATAATATTTCTGAGGCGATTAAGATTGCGGAATCAATGATTCAAAACGGAGCAGATTGGTTAGATGTTGGAGGTGAATCAACCAGACCAGGCGCAGAACCTGTAGAAGAAGATGAAGAAATATCTAGAGTAATACCAGTAATCAGAGAATTAAGGGAGAAATTTCCTGAAATTGGAATATCTGTAGATACACGAAGATCGAAAGTGGCTGAGCTTTCTTTAAAAGAAGGAGCAGATATGATTAATGATATTTCTGCACTTAGTGATGAAAATATGATTAATGTCATAAAACAGAGTGACTGTTATATCTGTCTGATGCACATGAAAGGTTTACCAGAAAATATGCAAGATAACCCTCAATATGATGACGTAGTAGCCGAGGTAAGAAGTAGATTGAATGAAAAAGTAAGTTTACTTATTAGAGAAGGGATAGATCGGGAAAGAATAATTGTCGATCCAGGAATAGGATTCGGGAAATCATTAGAGCATAATCTATTGCTATTAAAATCTGGCAGAAAAATTATTCCCATGAGCAACGTTAGGCTAATGTGGGGAGTAAGTAGGAAAAGCATGTTTTCCGAATTATTGGGGAGAATTGAAACAAGAGACCGATTAGCAGGGACTCTTGGAATAGCAGCAATGTCGAAATTGAAAGCCGTAGATATCATCAGGGTCCATGATGTCGCAGAACACGCAGACTTGTTTCGCGCAATGTCATCTTTGGAGGATTACTAATGACTATTATTACTAAAAATATAGTTGATATTGATGAAAATCTTCGTTTATTAGGGACAGCTCATGTCAGTAAAACTTCAGTTAATCTTGTCAGAGAACAAATTAACTTATACAAACCCGATATAGTTGCTGTAGAATTATGTCAATCAAGATTATCTGCTTTGAAAAAGCCCGAAGGAATAGATAATGAAGATTTATTGAAAATAATCAGTGAAGGGAAATCAGCGATGATTATTCTTCAATCTGCTTTGTCTGTTCAACAAAGAAAAATGGGAATTGATTCGGGAGAAAAACCTGGAGCAGAATTATTGGAAGCAATCAATCTCGCGGAAGAATTAGAAATTCCTGTCGAGCTAATTGATAGAGACGTAGTTATTACTCTAAGAAGAGCATGGCATAAAATGGGATTTAGAGAAAAAATTAGAGTTATTACTTCATTATTAGATGATCAAGAGGAGGATGATTTCGATTTAGAAGAATTACTAGAGGATAGTGATCTTCTTAGTAGTATGATGGAAGATGTGTATAAAATTGCACCTAATGCAGGACACGTTCTAATCGATGAGAGAGACTTGTTCTTAACTGGAAGAATACAACAAATACGCGGAAAAGGGAAAATTTTAGCAGTTGTTGGAGCAGGTCATATTTCAGGTATCCAAGAGAATCTGAAGAAATCAACAATTGAATCTACATCGAAATTATCTGAACTTAGAGAACAGCCTAAGAAACCTAATTGGCCTAAATATCTGATGTTAGCAATTCCGATTTTCTTAATTATGGCTGTTATATGGAGTGGAATAAAAGGAGATTTCAATACCGTCTGGGACTCAGCATTAATCTGGTTGGCATTAAATTCCGCACTTACCGGACTCGGAGTCATAATTGCCAGAGGGCACCCTCTTTCTGTAATCGCAGGAGCATTAGCATCACCAATTACTTCACTGAATCCAAGTTTAGCAGCAGGGTGGTTTGCAGGATATACTCAGTTGAAAGTTAGTCCTCCAACAGGAAAGGATGCTGGTGATTTTTTAGATTTCCCTAGTTTTTATGGTATGTTCTTTAAAAATAAAGTTGGACGAGTGATTATGGTTACCTCCTTAGGAAACTTAGGTTCTACCGCCGGAACTTTTCTAGCAGCAGGATTAATATCCAGTGGTTTAATTTGAAAAGGTGGAATGATGGATGGAAAATTCGGAATCTTCTGTGCCATTATAATCAGCCTACTAGCATACTTAACAAATGTATTTTTTAATGATTTAAACATTAATATCGGAGCTAGTACTTTAGCATTGATAATGGGTGCTATATTAGCAAATTTAACCTCTAATGCCGAAAAAGGAGGGAAATGGATGATTAAAGTAATAATGCCAATAGCAATAATTCTACTTGGTTTTGGTTTAGAATTAACGTCATTGTTAAAATCAGAAATAGGACCCCTCGGACTATTTGTTGTTATTATCACAGCAGTAACTAGTTTCATGGCATGTTACTTTATCGGGAAATACTTGAAATTAGATTTAGAAACTAGTTTGGCACTTGGAACTGGTGGAGCAATCTGTGGAAATAGTGCTGTCATAGCAGTATCACCGGGGCTAAAATTAAAAGAAGAAAAAGTAGGAGTAATACTTGCAATAATTAATTTGTTAGGTTTGATTACATTTTTCACAATTCCAGTTCTGTCAAAATTATTGAATTTGACAGAGGAACAAGCAGGAATATGGGCAGGTTCTGTAATCCATGCAGTACCTCAAGCAATCGCAGCAGGAGAAAGTATAGGGCCCGAAGCAATAGTGATAGCAACAACTGTAAAATTATCGAGAGTCTCATTATTGATCATAATAGTCCCATTATGCGCAATAATAGCGAATTATAATACAAAGGTTGAAGGCGAGAAATTTAAGATTGGGACAATTCCATATTTCGTACCCGGTTTCATCATAACTGCAATATTATCGACATGGTTGATGCCTACAGAAGTTTCCAATCATCTGGCTTCTGTAGGTAAAATATTGCTACTACCTTTACTTGCATCAGTTGGATTTTTCATAAATAAAGAAAGTATGAAAAATGCTGGAGGACCGATATTAATAGTAGGTTTGATTGCAACAATTTGTATGTCAATCAGTAGTTATTTGACAATAATAATCTTTTCATAAATTAGGAATAAGGAGAGTTATAATGGAGCCATTTACAATATTAGCATTGATTCTAATTTTTTCTACTGCAATTATTTTCTCACCATTGGGGTTAGGAGGAGGACTTATTTTTATGCCGATTTTACATTATATCATGGATTGGGAAATTAAAACCGCAATATTAGGTTCTTTAATTTTAGTCTGGTCAGTATCTCTAGGTAGTCAGTTTGCTCATCAGAAAGGAGGTCATGGAGATATTACAATGGCTAAGAAAGGGATGCTATTTGGAATTCCCGGCGCAATAATTGGAGTGATCTTAAGTTTCTTATTAATCGAACATGTTAGCGATATAATAATAAAAATGATTGCATTAGTAATTGTTTCTTGGATATGCTATAAAGCAATACTAAGAATTTTATCTAAAGAAGACATAACCGGAGAAGCAATAGGAGAAATGAACGAAAAATATTGGCTAACTGGAATTTTTATGGGAGGTATGTCATCAGGACTTCTTGGAATAGGAGGCGGAGGAATTTTTGTAACTATGAATAGGAATTATGGAGGATTGGATAGTAAATCGTCATCAGGTACAGCATTCATGCTAGCGGTAATGATTGTTCCAACTGCCATCATTTCTCATTCGTTAATTGATGGTAATGTAAGTAATCTAATAGAAGAAGCGACAAAAATAGGAATATTTGTACCATTATTGGTTATGTGTTTATCTTTTACGGGAGCTAAATATGCAATAAAATACTTACCAGTAAAAGCGATTACTGGTCTATTCATACTAATCATCAGCATTAGTATGCTGAAATACATTCAAGAGATTATAGCAATGGTAATTTAGATAGATTCGATAACCATTGCAATTCCTTGTCCGCCCCCAATACAAGCTGTTGCAACTCCAAATTTACCCCCACATCTCTTTAATTCATGAGCTAAAGTTAGTACTAATCTAGTACCTGTTGCAGCTAGAGGGTGCCCTAAACCAACAGCACCGCCATTGACATTGACTTTCTCGATATCCAATCCTAAATCTTTGATACAAGCAACTGCTTGACCTGCAAATGCCTCATTAATCTCCCATCTATCAATATCTTCAATATTTAGACCTGCCTTTTCTAGAGCTAGGCGGCTACTTGGCACAGGGCCATATGCCATTATTGCTGGTTCTAGACCTACAATACCCCAAGAAACGATTCTTGCTAAAGGAGAATCACCATCAGAAGATGCCTGAGATGCTGATTTAATCACCACTGCAGCTGCACCATCGACAACTCCGCTAGCATTGCCAGCAGTAACTAGGCTATCTGGACCAAAAGCCGTTCTTAATTGCGATAAAGACTCAGGAGTTGAATCAAGAACTACATGGTCCTCATCTTTGTATGTAATATTCCCAACAGGGACAATTTCTTTTTCCCATATACCATTCTCTATTGATGAAGCAGTCCTACTGTGTGAAAGTGCCGCGAAATCATCAGTCTCAATCCTNGTTATTCCTTTCCTTCGGCATATTTCATCAGAGGTTTGGGCCATAAAAGATCCACACATGCCATCTAATAAATTCGTAAATAGGTAATCTTCCATATCTTTTTCTAGAACTACACCTTGTTTTGGCGGCCTTGCTAATTTGTATTTATCTCTCATTCCACGTAGGACATGAGGTGATTGAGAGAGATTTTCCATACCTCCTGAAACCACAGTTGAGGCTTCTCCGAGCATTATCATCTGTGCACCTGTTACAATAGACTGCACTCCTGACCCACAGATTCTCGATAGAGTTAGCATCGGAACTTCTTGGGGGATACCTGCGCCTAATCCTGCGTGTCTAGCACCAAATATTGCTTGATCACATGTTTGTAATGCATATCCCATTACAACATGATCGACATTTTCTGCAGATGTTCCTGTTTTCTCCAGAGCACCTTTAATGGCGATTTCTCCTAATTTTAGAGCGCTTGTATCTTTCAATAGACCGCCTGGTTGGCCATCTCCCCTTTTTCCACCTTGCCACTCGCAAAAAGGCGTTCTTGCTCCACCAACAATTACTACGTCTTCAACGTCCATGTTAGTCCGAGATACAAATCATTCATGAGGGTGACTATCCAGTTAGGACAGAACCTCATTCATTTGTATTGTCTTCTGATAANGATCCTAGATAGTCGGGTAAATCTACACCAGCCATCTTTGCAACATCATGAATTGGAGGTAAGCTCTGTACTAAACTACTTACGAAATTGCTAGTAGCTGAAGAACCATCGGCGTTACTACCACCATCCCAAACAGTCACCTTGTCAATCTTCATGTTACGAATTGCCTCAACTTGTGCCGCAACCATATTCTCAATCTTCTCAACCATTAGTAAAGTTGCAGCCGCTTTGGTGTCTCCACCCGCGCTCTTAACCAAACCTGCGTAACCACTAGCTTTAGCGTCCAAAACCTTCTGAATACCTGCAGCTTCTGCTTCATATCTTGCAAGAATTGCATCCGCGTCTCCTCGAGCAATACGGCGAAGACGTTCCGCTTCTGCCTCAGCAGAAATCTCAATTTGTTGTTTNTGGATTTGTTCGCGAACAATCTCACTTGCTTGTAATCTTGCTTCTTCTTCCTTGAAGAAAGCACGCTGAATTTCTGCTTCAGCTTGTGCTGCAGCAACTGCCGCACGCTGTTTAGCTGCGGCTTCAATCTCTGCTAAATCCGCATCGGAATTCTTCACTATTGCAGTTGCAGCGTTCTCACCAGAAACAGCTAATGCCTCTTGGTTACCAACATATACACGCTGATCTGCTTCAGCAGTCTTACGGCCCTTTTCAGCTTCTGCTAGATTGTTTGCAACTTCAATCTCACGAACTCTGTTTGCCTTTGCTGCACCAACTGCTCCGTCTCTCTCTGCATTTGCAACATCAATACGTGCATTCTCAACTGCAGTTGAAGCTGCCTTCTTACCGATACTCTCGATATAATCGGACTCATCAGTAATATCTACCAAATTAACGTTGATTAGATAGATTCCAATCTTTTGTAATTCTGTATCTACATTAGTCCTAGTCATCTCAAGGAATGTATCTCTATCCTGATTAATTTGTTCAATTGTCAAAGATGCTACGGTTAGACGAAGTTGTCCAAAAATAATTTCTTTAGCCATTTCTTCAATTTGTTGAGGAGATAGTTGTAATAATCTTTCAGCAGCATTTGCCATAATCGCTTTTTCAGTACTGATACCCACAGTAAAAGTACTTGGAACGTTGATTCGAATATTCTGCATAGAAAGTGCATTTCTCAGATCTATATTGATTGTAATTGGAGTTAAAGATAAGAATGCATAATCTTGAATTAACGGCCAAACTAACGTAGCACCACCATGAATCGTCCGTGAGGCTCTACCTCCTTGAGTACGACCATAAACTACCATAATCTTGTCAGGAGGACACCTCTTGTACCTCTGTGCAAAGAAAATTGTCGTTGCTACCATAACCAAAACTATAGCGAAAATCATTATTGTAATGTAGGGGGATGTCTCTGCCATTATATCACTTCTATTGCTNTGAACGAGTTCTAGGTCAAGAAGTCTTTGCCGACATCATCTGAAAAACATATTAGAAAATTATTTTCTTTTTACAATCAATGTAGATGAAACAACGTCAATGACTTCTGCAAAATCGCCTGTCGACATAGCTTGCCCGTCCTCTGTTTTTGCATTATAAGTCCTCATTGCACTGCCCGATTCAACCTGAATCTGACCCACTCCACCTTCTGGGATTCTAAGATATATGGTTCCAACTGAACCTATTGCATCATCCATTTCTATTGTGCCATCGGATTGAAGCCCAACGAACAATTGGAATAATTTTCCTGTCCCATACATTGAAGCAAAGCCAGACATTGAACCTACGACTATGGCTACAGAACCTTCATTAGGATTTTCCCAACTGTCTAGAACCCATAAACCTGCTAAACCGAAAAACATCATAAATGCCATGATTCCTTGGAATGTAAGTGCCTTGAATGATGCATCTGCACCCATTGCATCGAAATCTGTACCGAATAATCCATCGAATACATCTGCTGTAATACCTCCGATCATGATTAAGGCAAACCATAGCAAGAAAAGAATTCCACCCAACACTGCGGAAGAGGCGAAAATTAACCCTAATGTTCCATCGCCTCCATCATAACCAACAAGTGAAAATAAATCAAGGTCGCCAAGAGATGCCATAAAACCTTCTAGTATAAACTTACATTTCACCTCTTCGGCGACATTAGGTAAATTCATTACTATTTACGCTGTTTCATTATAGCCAAATATCTTTCTAAATTAATTATTGGGCCTATAGAAAGTCCAGTAATTATAGCTGAAATTATTAGATTATCAGATAAATCAAAGATGAATAGAAAAAGGATTGCAAGAATTATGGGTATTAAGAAGCGACGAAGAAATAAATGATAACCGCCTAATAATTCAAATGCAGGATTATCTATCGCATCATCTAACATTCCAGGNAAGCCTTTCTTTCCACCTGACATCAATCGCACCTGTTAGTTTTGTTAACCGAGATTTGCTAACCAAACAACCATACCAAGAATAGTCAAACCAACTGGAACTACATACCAAATAACTCTAGTAACTACTGTATTCGCATCTTGAAATTCTAACTCCCCACTTTCATTTCTGACTAAAGTGGTATTCTCTAATTTTGAATATGCACCATCAAACTCTTTCTGATGTTTGGATAAGAAAATAAGGAAATATATTGCCATTACAATTGTCCCTCCACCAGTACCNTGCAATAAAACTCCTATGAANTCTAAAGTTACAGAGTTTCCAATCAACATCTGAGCAACACCCAGCATAACTAAAATTAATGAGTCAATTCGTGCCATATGAATAAATCGGCAAGACGATATGAAATCAATGTTTTGCCTACATTATCACAATTGTTCTACTTCATACTACTTGGTTTTGATTCCCAAATCGCCCATGTTCCTTTAGCAGTAGCTATAATTTTACCATCCTGATTTGAAAGCACCCCATCACAATGAGCTAAATTTCTGCCACGACGTAAAACTTTACCTTCTGCGACCAAAACATCTCCTACATATGCTGCATTTAGAAATGAAATATCTAACTGTGCAGTAGCGCACCATTCTTCCTTTTTTATTACTGAAACAAGAGCACCTCCTAAAGCACTGTCGAGCATGGTTGAATGGAGTCCACCATGTGCAACTCCACCTGCATTCAAATGACTCTCTGAAATTTTACATGTCACAGCACATTCTCCATCACCAAATTTCTTACCAGTAACTCCTAATGAATCGCATACTCCTGATAATTTCATTGAAGGGGTATAATTTTCATTACCATATGTTTTTTCACTCATTTTCCAATTCTCCTGTTTGTACTGCCCATAATCTCGAATAGATTCCATGATTACTGATCAATTCTTCATGAGTACCTTCTTCAGATATTGACCCCGAATCTAGAACGATTATTCTATCCGCGTTTCTAATTGTCGATAACCTATGG
>PCAW01000020.1:0-24483 GCA_002730775.1 Methanobacteriota archaeon
CTCACCTCTGAGCGTTCGAATCATCATTGAATCGCGCACTTAGCTCATCCATGCGCTCTTGGAGAAGTTTTGTCACAGACATACCTTCAATTGTTTCTTTTCGAATATAGTTTCTAGCTGCTGCTTTAAGAACAGTTTCTGGTTTTTCAGCATGAATTTTGCAGAAGTCATTCATTAGAATAGTCAATTCTGGCCCCAAATCAACTTTGACACTNTCTCCGTGTTCNACNANATTTNNTTCTAATAAACGCCTCACTGCNTCTCTNATNACATCTGAACGATTTCTCATCCCATCAAAGCCTATTCTTTGATCTAAGGCCANTAGATAATCCTCTGGNATCCTCAATGAAACCATTGGGCTTTGTCCTCTCACAGTCATCCCTCAGCCCAAGCAGGATGCGTCTAGCACATAAATGTAATGCAATTGTAGTTCGTATGAAATACAAATGGTTAATTTTTTTAAAATTAAATATTTACAATATAGAGCGATTCAATAGGGGCTGCTCTTTGGCCTTATCAGAGGCGGTCCAATGAAGGTGATTAATGACGCAATTCACGGTCAATTTAGAATCGATGGAGTTAGAGAAGAATTATTGAAAACTCCTGAAATGAATAAACTCAGCCATATTAAGCAACTGGGGTTGGCACATCTTGTTTTCCCTGGTGCTCATCATACTAGGTTTGAGCATTCTCTAGGGGTATCTCATATCGCGGGATTGATGGCTGAATCTATATCATTGAACGAGCATGACAAATCAACTGTTCAAGTTGCTGGTATGTTGCATGATGTAGGTCATGGACCCTATTCTCATACTCTGGAACATATTCTTCATGAAAGAGGTGGACTTGACCACATGTCTATCACTGAAGGGATAATTTTAGGTGAATATGATGTTCTAAGAAATGACGAGGGTAAGTATTTTTCAAATAGAAGAAGTATCCCTGAGATTCTTGAATCTTTTGATATTGAACCTAAAGAAGTTGCTGGACTTATCCGTGGCCCAGACGCTGGCGGTACTGAAAGAAACCTGCTTGAATGGGTGGAAGGGAAACAGAATTTTGTGTATCAGGANGACACATTATCTCATTTAATTCANGGGCCTGTTGATTGCGATCAAATGGACTATTTATTGAGAGATTCTCATTTTACTGGNGTTAAACATGGNATAATTGATCATCACAGATTAATTGAATGTTTAGAGAGGCATGGGGGNGACGTAGCCGTCGAAGAAGGAGGATTNCCTGCATTAGAAGGNATGATGATGGCCAGAGGTCTGATGTATAGTGCAGTTTATTTCCATAGAGTNACTAGAATAACTGAAATCATGCTTTCTAGNGCTGTTGAGAGAAGTGTTGATGATTTACCTGAATCAATAGANTTACAAAAAAGAGTAGATTCTGAAATTTGGGGCGCNCTTTATGATTCAGGGAAGTTTGCTAGAGATATGATTCGNAGATTGAAATATAGGCAACTTTTGAAAATTTCTACNAGTCGTAGAAAACAAGATTTACCCGAAGAAACAATTGAAAAATTAATCNANTTAGCATCCAACTCTTCCGAAAGAATTGAGCTTGAAGATGAAATTGCTAAACGTGCGGGGCTAGATAAAGGGTATGTTGCGATAGATGTTCCATCTGTCAAATTATTACTTTCCGAACCTCGTATGTCTCAGGTAGATATTAGAATAATTGGTGATGATGGNAAAACTAGNTGGTTCAAAGATCATACNCCTATAGCAGAGGCATTAAGGAAGAGNCAGGTTTCTCAAGAAGTAGTTTATGTGATGACTTTACCNGGNTATGAGAAGATAGTNAGCCGTCTCGCAGATGAGCATATTTTCTCTTAACCAATGTTTAATGAGTTGTTCAATCCATACCATTCAAAAGGGGTTAGTCAGTCCTCTGCNCNCCCGATAACTAGTCAAGATTCGGAAACCTTGGTGAATCCCATGGATAATACAATGAAAAAAGTATANGATAGTGTAATTGCAAGAGACCCGAANCAACCTGAATTCCATCAAGCGGTNGAAGAGGTTNTGGAAAGTTTAGTTCCAGTTATTNAGGCACATCCTGAATACTTACCNGTAGTAGAATCAATGGTTGAAGCAGAGAGNATAATACAATTTAGNGTNCCTTGGTATGATGATAGTGGTAAATTAAATGTTAATCGNGGATTTAGNATCCAAATGAATAGTGCCATAGGNCCTTACAAAGGAGGGCTTCGTTTCCATCCTTCTGTTAATCAGTCAATNCTTAAGTTTCTAGCATTTGAGCAAGTATTCAANAATAGCTTGACCGGATTGCCTATGGGGGGCGGNAAAGGTGGCTCAGATTTCGANCCAAAAGGTAAGACGGATGCCGAAGTAATGCGTTTCTGCCAATCTTTTATGATGGAACTATGGAGNCATATTGGAGCNAACCTNGATGTTCCTGCGGGAGANATCGGTGTCGGAGGAAGAGAAATTGGTTTCCTCTTTGGAATGTATAAAAAATTAGCAAATGAGTTTACTGGTGTACTTACAGGTAAGGGAATTTCATATGGTGGGTCTCTAATTAGGCCTGAAGCTACGGGATATGGTCTAGTTTATTTCGCTAGAGAAATGCTTGCTACAAAAAATAAATCTTTTGAGGGTGCAACAGTTTCAATTTCAGGTTCAGGTAATGTTGCGCAATTCGCTTGCGAGAAAGTTTTAGATCTCGGTGGAAAACCTGTCACAATGTCTGATTCTAGTGGATTTATTTATGATCCCGAAGGTATTGACAGAGAAAAATTATCTTGGATTATGGATTTAAAAAATAATCGCCGTGGACGAATCTCAGAGTATGCAGAGAAATACTCTAGTTCTACTTTCACTGCTTCTGAACCGGAGCCTGCATCAAATGGATTATGGAATGTTAATGTCGATGTCGCACTTCCATGCGCTACTCAAAACGAGATAAATGGAGAGGAGGCAGAAATGCTCGTTAATAACCAAGTAATGGCTGTTGCAGAAGGTGCTAACATGCCTTGCACCCCCGAAGCAGTAGAAGTTTTCCTAAGTAATGGTGTAATGTTTGCACCTGGTAAAGCGAGTAATGCAGGAGGAGTTGCAACATCCGGACTTGAAATGTCACAAAATTCATTGAGATATAACTGGACTCGAGAAGAAGTTGATACTAAATTAGACCAGATAATGGTCAATATACATAAGAATGCGGCTGAAACTGCTGAAAAGTATGGGATGCCTGATAATTATGTAGCGGGCGCTAATATTGCAGGTTTCCTCAAAATTGCTGAGGCAATGACAGCTCAAGGATTAATATAAATTTTTATTCATTCCTCGTTCATAGCGGAAAGGAATTCTTTCAATCTATCCGTTCTAGGTTTTTCAATAATATTGGAAGGTCCTTCTTCTTCAATAAGACCTTTATCCATGTAGATGATTCTATCTGCAACATCCTTAGCAAAATTTATTTCATGAGTAACAATCACCATTGTCATTCCCTCATCTGCTAAACCCCTTATTGTCTGTAATACAGAACCTATTAGTTCAGGGTCCAAAGCACTGGTTGGTTCATCAAATAATATCACTTCTGGATGCATTGCGAGAGATCTTGCAATCGCAACTCTTTGTTTCTGTCCTCCTGATAAATTTCCTGGATAAGCATCTACTCTATCCAACATGTCAACTCTTTCCAATACTTCTAGAGCAATTTTTTCAGATTCCTCTTTATCCATACCTCTAACATGCTTGAGCCCCAACGTGATATTTTCTAAGACTTTAAGATGTGAAAAAAGTTCAAATGATTGGAAAACCATACCTATTTTAGAACGTATTTCATTAACATCAGCTAAAGGGTTATTTATGATTTCACCATTTAATTTTATTATTCCATTCGTAGGTTCAATCAGTCTATTGATACATCTAAGTACCGTTGATTTCCCACTACCTGATGAACCAATGATAGCTACAGATTCTCCCTTTTTAACCTTGAATGAGACTCCTCTGACTGCATAGACGCCACCTGAATATATTTTTTCAAGGTTTTCTACGATTAGCACTTCATCATTCATTTAATTACCTCCTGAAATTCCTAATCCTGGAATTCTAGTTTTTTCTTCCAATCTTCTCAATAGTATAGCTAAAGTCCATGTGACGACGAAATATGCAATCATCACCATGCCCCAAGTCCAAAATATTTGGAAAGTAATTGCAACAACCAGTTTTCCTTGACGGGTTAATTCTGTATAAGCAATTACACTGGCTAAAGATGAATTTAATACAAGATTGACCATTTCATTTCCTAGAGGAGGTATACATATCCTGATTGCTTGTGGAAGAATTATTAATCTCATCGTACCCATGTAAGTCAGACCTATACTTCTCCCTGCTTCCATTTGTCCAGATGGTATTGCCGCAATTGCTCCTCTGATTGTCTCGCATTGATAGGCAGCTGAATTTAACCCCAATGCGAAAATTGCACTAAGATATGATCTCTTCCCAGGTCCGAATAAACTCTCATTCAGATATTCAATTAATGGAGAAATTAAATTATCTAGTGGGCCTAGATAAGATGAAATTGTTGCTAAATCTCCAGTGAAATCAACTCCAATGTTTTGTATGTGTTTACCTAATTGTATTCCGAAATGAATAAACATAAATTGGACTAATAGTGGCGTATTTCTGAAAAAATCTGTGTAAAGAGTTGCTATACTATTTAGAGGCCTCAAACTCCATGGGTCAATTGAAATACTGAAATCATTAATTTTAATTTCCTTTCGAGATAGTTTTGGAGTAATTCTTCTAGTCAAGAAAGACCCTGTACCTAATAGTAAACCAAATTTCATTAAATTATTAAGATTTAAATCAAATTTATTTAAATCAAAACCTACTAATAATTCCGTCAAAATTACCGCCCATAAAATCACTAACAACATTAATTTACCCGCAAAAATTGTTTTCTTAGTAAAAGTACCATTTGTTAAAATAAATAAAATTCCTAAATAAGTTAAACCAATTCCAATTATTAATGAAAAGAATGCGCTAGGGTTTCCAATTGGGGCAAAGATATATCCTAGCTGTGCTGATAACTTTGGAGTATCTGAACCAAGTTGAAAATCATGAAAATCAACCAGCGCTGAATAGATTAATTCAGCTCCTCCATTAATATTCATTCCTCCTGAAATTGGTACTCCAAGTAATAGTGATAACCCTAGTATTTTTATCACCTTATTCCTATGTTGTCCAGGTATCAAGATACCTAGAAAACCATCTGATTCAGTATTTTTCTTATTGATATATTGATCTAATAATATAGATACAGAAATTATTGATAGAAACGTGAATATACCTAGACCAATTCCACTTTCTCTCGTGGAAAAAATACTAATTGGTATCACAATCCAAAATAATATTAATGTCTTTTCAAGATCACTTTCNATCATTTGCTTTAATGTGGTTGGNGCAGTTTTACACATNGCTAGNATTATNCCNANAAAGAAACCAAGTAAAATTCCAAANATNACTATTTTNACCGTNGNNTTCAAACCTTCCCAAAGATTATCTTTTGTNAAATCNACAAATTCNTTGAAATCACTTAAATCTATAATTTCAAANCCAACTGGNTNATCTTCTCCTCCATTNTCAGTNTAGAAGATTTTNCCATNNTCACCNACAATAATTCCTCTAAATGCNGTTTCCATAGCTATATCNTTTATTGTCNGATNTNTNNTNCCNTNNGGNAGTAATTGNGGNGTNACAATATTNCCNCCATCTTTACTCAGTGCTACAAAACCNTCTTNNCCNGTCAANAATATCTTTGTAGTGCTNAAAACTTCTAAGGAAGTTAAATTGACATTCATATTAGTGCTATAATTTTCTGATTCAATTTCTTTTATAGTCCATGAATATCCAACTGTAGTTGTTAATGACTCCTGAGTTGATTTCAAGATATTTCCTTCAGAAGTAATTGCATAAGCCCTATTTGCCTTATAATAACCAATAGAAATAATTTCAGATTCTGTGACAATTTCTGGAGTATCTCTTACCTCCCACGTCAATCCATTATCTTCTGAACCTAGAATTAATCCCGATGAGCCGGATATTAACCCTCTTTCGTTCTCAAATGTGATATCATATAATTTTTCAGAGGTTAATGAATTTATTTGTAACCATTCATTGTCTTTGAAAATCTGAATACCTCCCAAATCAGTAACTATTACAATTTCGTCAAAGTTGTTAATTGATACTGAGTTAATTCGTGTTTGATTATCAATATCTATATTAATCCATTCATTTGACTGAATTTCTTTGTAAATTACTACTCCATTTTTTCCTGCTGCAACAACTAAATTTTCATTAGAATCTGCAGTCAGTATATCTTCAACTGTGGGTGAATTTACTATACTCCAATTAGTTAATTTTTCACCATAGATAATTACTCCATTATCTCCAAAGACCCAAGCATCCCCCTTAGAATCTATTACTGCCGCATTATAGTTATTATTTGTGTTAATATTTACTTCATCCCAAGTACTTTCATATCCTTCTGCTAGATTAGGTGTTAAGAAAATAATAATTATTATACTGGCAAAGAATATTATTCTTGAAGATTCAGGTAATTTTTGCCAAGCCAAAATCCTTTCTTCTTTTAGAAACACATTCACACCTATTTAGAATATGCCTAATTCAAATTTACCATCTTCTGTGGCATGTACTTTTGGATCCCACAGAGGCGTAAATGTTAGGTTTACATGCACACTTTCCAAACCTTTAGTATCTAGAGCCGCCCTATGCACTGCAGCCATTAATTCAGGTGCTATCGGGCATCCAGGACTTGTCAGAGTCATATCAATTTCTGCATGTGTATTTTCTATCTTTACATCATAAATAAGNCCCAAATCAATAACTGATATCTTCATTTCTGGGTCTTCAACTTCGTTTAAAGCCTCAAGAACGTCATTCTTATCAATCATCCTAAGTCTCCGAAAGTATCTTTGCCTCTTTAATCACTCTATTGAACATATTCAAGAAACCATTTGCTCTATTTGGGCTCAAAGCCGCTTTCAAACCCATTTCTTCNACATATGCAGGAGTTAACTTTGATACTTCAATCGGTTTCAATCCATTTACNGCAATTGCTGTNATGCTCATTAGNCCTTGGACAATTTGAGCATCTGCTCCTGCCTTTAGTAAGAAAAGTCCCCCNTCATCTAGAGAACAGATTACATGTGCTCTAGATTGACAACCTAAAATTTGATTTTCTTCTGTCCATTCCTCTATTGGTAGCGGATTTGGATTATTTTTAGCATAGTCGAATAATAATTCATATCTTTCCATTGAGTCGAAACAATCTTTGAATTCTTCAACGATATCATCTAAATGCTCTGGCCAAAGTGTAGACATGTTAAGCCGTAAAGGTTTTTTTTATTCAAATGATTGTTTATTTATGNGAATCTTTCACAAATATATTTCAGATGAGTGATGAAACCTTCAACTTCTTCACGTGTGTTATATATCCAGAAAGATGCCCTATTAGTCGAGGGAACTCCTAAAGCATCCATTAGTGGTTGTGCACAATGATGCCCTGTACGAACNGCATATCCACCTTGATCTAATAGTAATGCCANATCTTGCGATTGAATTGTATCGTGTAAAAATGATACAGCNCCTGNNGAGTCTTTATTCGNTGGGTCTCCAAAAATCTTTATNCCAGGTATTTTTGTCATTTCTTTACCTGCGAATGNTGCGATTTCATGTACATGNTTGTGAATATCTNCCATTTTGAATTGCTCTAACCATTCAACTGCGGCNCCCCANCCTATTGCTTCCGCAATTCGTGGAGTACCAGTTTCAAACATTGCNTGTCCATCCTTGAATGTAGATCCATCTGTAGTGACTTTTTTGATCATTGAGCCTCCTGTCATGAAAGGCCCCATCTCCTGAATTCTTTCATTTGATGTTAATAGACAACCTATTCCAGTGGGTCCAGCCATTTTATGGGCGGATATTGCCAAAAAATCGGCACCTAGATTTTCGAAATTTATTTTCTCATGTGGTGCGCCTTGCGCACAATCAATCAAAACTTTACAATTATTTCCGTTACTTATTTTGATTATTTCTTCTATCGGGTTTCTAATCCCTAAAACATTACTAGTATGTGTTACGCAGACTAATGCGGCTCCCTCTACAGCGATTTCAAAAGCTTCCATATCTAACATGAATGTATCATTATTTATTGGGACATACCTAACTTCTACGCCTTTCTCTTTGGAAAGTTCTTGCCATGGTACAATATCTGCATGATGTTCCATTTCTGTAATTACAATTACATCGCCATTTTCTAAATTATTTTTTGCCCAACCATAAGAAACTAGATTAATTGCTTCAGTAGCACCACTCGTATAAATCATATTCTCTGGTTTTGCACCAAAGAAATTAGAGATTTGATTTCTGGCATTCTCTAATGCAGAACTCGCTTCGTCTGCCAATGTATGATTTGCTCTATGTGCATTAGAATTATAATTTTCATAGAAGTTACTCATCGCATCAATGACGCATTGAGGTTTTTGTGAGGTTGCTGCATTATCAAAATATACTAGATTTTTACCATTCGGTAATACTCTATTGAGTATAGGAAAATCTCCACGAATTGCCTTAATGTCCAACATCTGTACTTATCACCATACTGACCGTAATGCTAATCAGATATCAAATAATGTATTGTTTATACACGACATTTATGTCTGTAGACCTCTTTGGTCTGACTAATGACATCGCGAACTGGACAGAATGTAGTTGAATCGCTCGGGAAGAAAGACCTTAATCAGGATGGTAATATTATTAATTTAGCAATAGTAGGTAGTAGTAGGTTTTATGATTTTCAGATATTTGAAGAATTGATTGAGAATTGGGTTGACGATAATGGTTATCCTGATCTAATAATAGTTGGTGGTGCAAGCGGTGTTGATTACATGGCAGAACGTTGGGCAGATAATAATTCAACTCCAATAGCTATTTTTTCAGAAGAGTGGGATGACCCTAACAGGACACTAAGAGATAGAGGCCGCTCAGAGGCACCGAATTCACTTACTGAGAAAATATTAAAGTCGGCTACAGATATACTCGCAATCCCTTCTCCTACTAGTAAATGGACAAGAATTGTAATTGAAATGGCAAAGGAACGTGAAATGTCTCTGACAGTTTACGAAATTGGTTAATTCAAATATATATAGTTGAATATTTTCATCTCAAGATATTAATTCGTTTTTATCAATTCGCATTATCATGGACCCAATTATAGTGATTAAAGCCATAGTTCATATTGCCACAATAGCTTATTTGTTTAGATCCTACTAGGCGTTCTGTAGAGACTCGATGAAAAGAAGATATCAGTTCAAATTATAAATCAATCATCTAATATTTGATCTAAAATCTTCAATAGCCCTCTAAGTGTAACTTCGCTAATTCCTGAGACTTTACAAACCTCGCTCTGGGTCCTGGGTGAATTACTATTTTGTGATGCTTTGTACAACATACACCCTGCAATTCCCGAAGGTTTCTTACCTTGCCATATCATATTTTCTCCGACTTCGTCCCACAGGTCTCTAGTGTAACCCAAGACCTTAGGAGGCAATTGTAAGTCCGAATGGAATTTCTCAAAATATTCCTCAGGTCCAGTGATATGGTGAGTATTCATTTTTCTAGCAACTAATCGAATTGTTCTTTTCAACTCTTTTTCTTCTACTTCAGTAACCATATCAAATGCCTCCGCAATTACATCAATTCTTCTTGGTATTCCTGCTTGTCTTGCAGCAATGTATACACAAGCTGCTGTGACACCCCTAATGCTTCTTCCAGTAACTATTCCTTCTTTCACAGCATGTCTGTATAGATTCGCAGCTTCCTGTTCTATTTGTTTAGGTAACCCTCCTCTGTCTCTAATGAATTGCATTGCGGTGGTTAAATTCCTGCTTCTACTGTCTCTAGTTTTACTTCTTTGATCAACTCTTTGTCTTCTTCGCCATTCTCGTAAGTTCTTTCCATTCATGCCGTGCCTTGCCGCAGCACCTGAGGTCAGATCCGCTCTACTAATTTCTGTTGATAACCCCTTATCTGAAATGGTTAGAGATGTAGGAGCGCCAACCCTACTCCTGTCTTCACCGCTTGAATGATTTGTCCACTCTGCGCCCGGATCAATCATATTTTCTGCTGCAACAAAGCCACACTCAGAACAAATAGTCTCTCCACGGGCCGAATCAGTGTCCCATGAATTAGAGCCACAAATTTCACACTTACCAGTTACAGCCTCTGTTCCTCTTGAACGGGAAGGTCTCTTATTTGGAATAACCCCTTTTTTCCTTGAATTATTTTTTCCATCGAGATTGGATATATTTTTTTGACCCTGGTACTTGTTATCCATCTTATCAACCTCTAGTTGTATAGTCATGTTGGCACTATTTAAACCTCTCTATTTCCTAAGTCGGAATTATTTTTTTTAAATGGATTTTTCTGTTCTTCGAAGCGCCACCTTCTTGCACCCGTTCCTTTTCGAAAGGGGTATGGGTGACGGTAAATTGGTAAGGACTCCTCTCTACGATAATCATTTAGAAGCAGGAGCGAATATAGTAGATTTTCATGGCTTTGAGCTTCCAATTTGGTATACTTCAATCCAAGAAGAGCATATGTCTTGCAGGAATAAATCCGGTCTATTTGATGTTTCACATATGGGCTTTTTCGAGTTTGAAGGTGATGGAGTACTTTCATGGCTAAATTCAATAGGTACTCAACAGTTTATTAACTTCACAAGTGGTAAATGTGGTTACACACATTTTCTTGACGAAAGTGGGCACATAATTGATGATATGATATTTGCAATAAATTCTGAAAAAAGTGTTTTTGGGGTCCCTAACGCCTCTATGATTTCTACAATGTGGAAATGGTTCAATTCAAAACTTCCAAAAGATGGATCAGTTAGAATTAACGATTTATCAAATGAAACAAGCATTATCGCCCTGCAGGGTCCCGAATCAATTTCAATATTGAGAGATGTTTTAGGAGAAGAGAATACGGTTTCCCGATTTTCGTGCCAGGATATCGGCAAGAATGACTTAGGTATTACCGGATGGATTCAAGGAACAGGCTACACGGGTGAAAGAGGTGTTGAGATATTCATTCCTAATGGACAAGCTTCAATTCTCTGGAATTCTCTAATCAATTCGGGAGCTATTCCTGTAGGATTAGGGGCAAGAGATACTCTTAGATTGGAAAAAGGATATCTTCTTTCAGGACAAGATTTTCTTTGGCCTGGTCTGGGTATTAAGCCAGAAATACAAATTCCAAAAGGTTTTCTTTCTCGAAATTCTGTTGAAACAAATGTCCCATTTGGATTAAATCTAGATCATGATTTCATCGGAAAAGAATCGGTAATTGAATCTTTAAGTTCAGGTGCTAGATGGCGCGGTTTAGTCTGTCAGGAAAGGGGTCCCAATCCTCGACCAGGGCATATGGTATTTGATGGCCCAGACAATTCTGCAAAAAAAGTAGGTTATGTGACGAGCGGAGGGCCATCTCCAAGTTTGAATAAAACAGGCATTGCAATGGGTTATTTCGAAGAAGTATCTTTAGGGCAAGAGTTGTGGATTCAAGCAAGTAGTCGCAGAAGAATCAAATCTATTGTTGTACAAACACCCTTCATTTAGAACCTTACAGTTTGCTAATTATGACGGGGTAAGTATCATGTTTGCATGCCCTCACGCATACGCATGGCTATATCCGATAAACTAGTTGCCGCTGCAATGAAAAATCTTGAAAAGTTATTAATTAGCAAAGGTCTCAATCCAGAAGGAATGATTTCAAAGTTTGATTTCGATGGTGATGGAGAAATTAATATTGATGAATTTGATATTGGTTTAGAAGAGCTTACAGGCAGCCGAGCTCCTCGTTCTTATTTACAACCTATTTTTTCTGCTATCGATCAAGATGGAAGTGGAAAATTATCTTCCAATGAATTGATGGCTCTCTTAGGGATTGAGAATAAAACTATGATAAGTTCTTCATCTTTAGTTATTTCAAATCATGTTAAAGAAAAGTATAATGGAGAATATAGGTTACAATCTACTAAGATTAATGGTAAAAATTGGTATCTAAACTCTAATGGCTGTAGATTATATTTTTACAATGCTAATGATGGTGGTGCTCCATCTTGGAGTTTGGATGATAGAGAGCAAGATGGTAGTAATGATTGGTATGGCGGTGGCTGGACTAGAGTTCCAGCAGATGGAAATATTCCAGTGGGTACACGTCGATTTGTAGGTGCTGGAAAAATTACTATTCAAGATAATGAAGTAAGTCCAGAGAATGATGCCTCCGAGGATTCAGAAGATAAAGAATCAGATATGGTCTCAATGGTAGAGAATTGGTCACTTGAATTGGGGCAAATGCTTGAAAATCCAGAGAGCGAAGAAGCTATTGATTCGATTAAACTTTCAATGGATGAAAAGTTTGAATCTGAAGTTAGTCAACTGCCTTTGGTAACCCGAGCTCCTGCTAGAGCAATTTGGAAAATCAAGTCAGACGCTGTTGTCACTATTGCTAAAACTAAATTTTCAAATGATAATGCGAAAATCATAGCGGGTTTAGGTATTGCCGGTGCGGCTATTGGTGCGCTATCAACTATCGATGTTGAATCTAAAAAAGAAGAAAATGCAATGGGATCTAAATCTGAAACAGATATGCCTATCTCAGAAAATGAAGAGACTCTAGAATCTAGTGATTCTTGGCCTGAATCCAACCGGGTCGAAGTCCCTGATAGATTAGAAACTGTTTCTCAAGAAAGTTCTGAACATTGGGCGGAAACACATGATGTTGAAATTCCAGACAGAGTCGAGTTACCTGAAAGAGTTTCAGTTAGTGAGACTCTTTCAAAACCATTTACAGATGAAAACACTTCAGATACCAATATTTCTGAATCAGAGGCCACAAGCATTTCTTTAGAAGAAATAATTATTCAGATGAATGAAGCAAGATTCTTAAATGAACAGAAAGAACTTATTACAGGATTTAAAGGTAGTTTATTCGAATTATCATTCAGAGTAAATACAATAGATCGTACATTTGGAATTGGAATTCTCGATGAATATAGGAGAGGTAATACCTTACATGTAACTTCCGGAATATACGATATTGAAGTTAGAATGGTTAATGATTACGATACTAGTAAGATATTAACAGGCACTGAAATGTCTTTGCAAGTCTCAGTCGATTCATGGAACGGGATTAGAAAAAGATTGATAGTAAATTCTATCTAAGCAACTTCAAAAGATTCTTCTATCATTTCATCAAGACTAATTCTCGGTCTAAAACCGAGCCTCTCCTCCAATACCCAAGCATCTACGAGCCCGAATACTTCGTCATCATCGCTTTGATTTAATTCAATTTCACAACCAGTTTTTGAATTATATATATTTGCTAGATCCAGCATAGAAATACCTTTTCCAGAACCCACTGCTATTTCTTCCCTAGTTAATGGGGGGTTTTCGATTATTCCGCCAATCACTTGTATTAAGTCTTCAATATGGATAAAATCTTTCGGACTAGATCCATCACCTGGGACATTGATCCATCCTATTTGACATTCTCTAGCCCAGCGATGTAATATACCATTCCCGGGTGGTCCCGAAAGTGGGACACCTTGTACATTTGATGCTCTAATAACGCTAACAGGTTTTTCAGAATGTGCCCTATCTAATGCGTTTTCTTCCATCCATAACTGACCTTCTGCTGCTGTATCTCTAGGTGCTAATGTAGAATCCAGACCATAAAATGGTTCTCCCGGTTCCCATTGTGGATGAACTCTAAGTGTCCCTACTATAATTAGGTGGATACTTCCATGCCTATCTACGGCATCCAGAATAGGTCTTGCTGCATTCATCATTTCCAATTTAGTTTGTCTATCATTTCTTTCGAATGACGACTCAACTGGCCTAGAATTGATATGTATTAGTGCGCTACAAGGAGTTAGTAATGCATCAATAGTTAACTGCTGTTTAATGGCTTCATCAGGGATTATTACTGCAGCATCTCCTAACATTTCCACTATGTATGGGGCAACAAAAGTATCTGACGCAGTGATGGCAACCTTCATTCTAACGTACCCCGACTACTTCCTAAACAATAAGAGGATATCGGTTAGATGTATAGATTCCACCAACGAACAATTAAGTCATTATTTGGTATCCAGAAAGTGTAAGGAACCGGTGATAGGCTTATGGATCAACTACCAAATTTGGGTCGCGAACAAGAAATGCTCTCTGTAATGGGGCTAAATTCAATAGAAGAACTGTTTTCTAATATTCCTGAAGGAGTTAGAAGAAAGAAACCTCTCCCCCTTCCGGACCCTCAGTCTGAAGAAGAAATCTGGAGAGACGCCCAGCATCTTCTTGGTTCCAATATAAATCTAGACTCAAGGCCTTCTTTCTTGTCTGCCGGTCTTTCAAGAAACTTTGTTCCAACTATGGTGGGGATGTTAGCAACTCGAGGTGAATTCTTGACCTCATATACTCCCTATCAGGCAGAAGTAAGTCAAGGAATGCTTCAGGCTATGTGGGAATTCCAAACAATGATTTCTGAGTTAGTAAATTTACCAATATCTAACGTTAGTATGTATGATGCATCTACTTCTGCTGCTGAAGCACTTACTTGCGCAATAAGAGTTCACAATAAAAAAGCTATTCAGAAAGATACAATCTATGTTTCTGAACTAGTTCCACCTCATAGAATGTCTGTAATTGAAAATTATGTCCAAGGTTCTGGAATCAATTTACATATGCTCAAACATGATGAAAATGGTCATTTAGATATCAATGCAGCATCCATTGCTCATGGTTCATGTGCGGTTTATGTAGAACAGCCTAACTCTTTTGGAATATTGGATGAAGGTTTAATGGGGCTCAAGGAAAAAATTGGTGAGGATACTGCGTTGATTGTTGGTGTTGACGCTGTATCTCTTGGTTTAGTCACTCCTCCGGGAGATTGGGGTGCAGATATTGTCGTAGGTGAAGGACAACCGTTCGGAATAGGTCCTACTTTTGGTGGTCCAATTTACGGTATATTTGCCTGTAATGAGAAATACATCAGGCAGATGCCCGGTCGAATCGTAGGGCAGACTCATGATACAAACGGAAAGAAAGCATTTACCTTGACCCTATCTACTCGCGAGCAACATATTAGGAGGCATAGAGCTACCTCAAACATTTGTTCTAATGAGACTTTAATCGCTTTAATGGGTGCAATGCACATGTCTTTGCTGGGACCTGATGGAATTACTGTCTTGGCTAAGAGAGTTACAGCATCAACAGAGGCCACTAAAAAAGCCCTAAATTCAATTGAAGGGGTAGAATTACTCTATCCTGATTCATCGAATTTTAGAGAGTTTGTAATCAAGATTCCGGGAGATTCAGAAAAAGCAGTATCATTCATGGATTCTGAGGGAGTAATCGCGGGACTTCCTTTAGGATTATGGTGGGAATCTCACTCATCATGTATCTTAATTGGTTGTGATGAAAGGACCAGTCCTTCAGATATTTCTTCACTAGTTTCAGTAGTTAAGAAATGGATAAAGGAGGTGATTAATTGAGTGACATATTCTCATTCAACGGTGCTCGAAATGCAGGTTGGTCACAACCTGAACCAATTTTATCAGATTCCGAAGTTTTAGCTACAATCCCTTCCTCTATGTTAAGGGCAAGTCCACCTGCTTGGCCACGTGCTAGTGAACCGGAGTTAGTTCGCCATTACACATGGCTATCTAGAAGAAATTTTGGTATTGATACTGGTTTTTATCCTCTAGGATCTTGCACAATGAAACATAATCCTAGAGTTAACGAGAGGATAGTTAATCTCCCTGGGATTGATAGAATGCACCCTTTACAACCTGAACATCAAATTCAAGGAATACTCTCAATATTCTATGAAATGCAGGAAATGCTTGCCATCTGTTCAGGTATGGATCAAGTGACTTTGCAACCAGTTGCGGGTGCCCAAGGCGAATTTACTGCAATGCGTTGTATTCAGGAGTATCATCGTGAAAGAGGTGAAGGGCATAGGAACAAAGTCATAGTTCCTGATTCTGCACATGGTACGAATCCTGCATCGGCATCAATGTGTGGATACGAAATTATTGAGATACCAAGTGGCGAAGATGGAAGAATTGACCTAGAAGCTTTACAATCAGTAGTTGGAGATGATACTGCTGCAATGATGATCACAAATCCATCAACATTGGGAGTTTTCGAGCCAGATATAGCCAGTGCTTCCGATATTGTTCATTCAGCAGGGGGACAAATGTATTATGATGGGGCGAATTTTAATGCAATAATAGGGAAAACAGATCCAGGTCTAATGGGTTTTGATGCAGTGCATTATAATTTACATAAAACGTTCAGTCAACCACATGGAGGAGGAGGTCCAGGAAGTGGGCCTATCGGTGTAAAGAAACATCTTTCGAAATATCTACCTTCTCCGCTGGCTTCACGTCGAAAAATCATAGAATCTGATCCTGAGGGGGTAGGAGATGGTTACTGGTATAGTTGGATATCACCAGAAAATACGATAGGTAAGGTTCAGCAATGGCACGGGAATGCAGGAGCCGTAGTCCGTTGTTGGGCCTTTTACAGAAGATACGGTAGAGAACTTGAGAGAATGTCAGAACACGCAGTATTGAATGCTAACTATCTTCGTTTCAAGATCATGAATCCTGATAAGGATGTACTATCAAAAATACACGCTATGCCTACAGATGGGGCACCTACCGATTTTGTTATGCATGAATTTACCCTGTCTCTGGTAGGTATGAAAGATAAAGTGGGAGTTACTGGAAAAGATATTGCAAAGAGATTGCTTGATTATGGAGTAATGGCCCCAACTCTTTACTTCCCAATGATAGTTCCAGAATGCTTAATGATTGAGCCTACTGAAACGGAATCAAAAGAGGTTTTGGACAAGTTTGCAGATGATTTTCTAAATGTTCTAACCGAAGATCCAGAAATTATCAAAGGTGCTCCATATACCACTGATGTTTCTCGTGTTGATGAAGTATGGGCTGCTAGAAACCTTATTCTTAGACATCCAGGCAATAATAGTGATGTCAATTAGAGAAGAACCTAGAAGAATGACTCTCTCGGACCCTTTGTGGATTTAGACAACGAACAAGATTGGTTACTTGGCGAGTCTTCATGGTGGCCCAATTCTGAGAGTAAGCCAACAGTCTCAAGATATGGTGATTTACAACCTCCTGAATCTTGGAATCATACTAACCCAAAATTAGGAGGTGAAGGATGGATGCGCCAAAGGCTGAAGCCTGTGGGCCCACAAATACTGTACTATTCTTCTTGGTCACTTTTTTTCTTAATATCAAGTACAGCTCCGTTAATTTTCCCCAATAAATTACCAATTGATGATCAGTTATTGGCTATAATATTTTTTTCATTTTCATGGATGCTAACATTAATACCATTTATTTGGTTTTCCAATTCTAATAATGAAATTTTTACTTTTTTTCCTCTGGACTTATTTTACTTTTGTTTAGGAGCAATATTCTTCATTTTACATATTCTAATTGATCCCAGATTGGGTTGGTTAGGATTCTTATTATTTCTGACAGCATGGGTCAGAACAATCAGGAATATTAGTAATTCACTGAGTGTAAATTCTTCTAGATGGTTGTTACCAATCTCTTCATCCGATTATTCTCGGGATATTCTTAATGACGGATGGAAAATTTCTTCTAATAAATTCAGAAATGGCCTTATTGCCACTAAATCAGATATTTTTGGTTCATATTCAGCCGAATTAACTGGTGTTTCATATCGAAATTATAGATTTATAGCATTTAGTATGGTATATCGCAATCGAATAATTCATGATCCATTCAACACAAATTTTGTTTCAAATATTCAGATAAATAATTTTCTTTCACTACCTCCTTTGAAAATTTCAGGAGAACACTGGCCAGAGATTTTCACAGTAGAAATAGAAGAAGAATGATTTTTTTTCCTAATCTCCTATACGGCAGGCATTTGAACTATATTGATGCCCGAGGTCCATGGATGTATGTATCATATTAGGGTCCAAATCGGATTTGCCAGTAGCCAATAAGTGTGTGTCAGTTTTAGATGAGTTTTCTATATCACATGAAGTAAGGGTAGCTTCCGCTCATCGTGCCCCAAAGTTTCTTGAATCTGTAATTGAATCTTCAATAGAATCTGGTTGCAGAGTTTTCATTGGAATGGCAGGTATGGCCGCTGCGCTTCCAGGAGTAATTGCTTCGATGACCACCCTACCTGTAATTGGTGTCCCAGTAGGTGGTAAAGTCCCTCTAGATAGTCTTCTTTCTATTGTTCAGATGCCTCCTGGTATGCCGGTTGCAACTGTAGGGGTAGATAGAGGAGATAATGCCGGAGCATTAGCCGTACAGATGCTTGCCTTGACAAATACTGACTTAGCAAGGCAATATGATGCATGGAGAGTGATGAAAACCGCAAAGGTAATTTCAGATGATAAATCACTCAGAGGTGAATGACTTTTATGCAAACTCAAATGTTGATCGATGAGGCAATTGAAGAGTTACAGAATAAAATAGATGATACAGCCATTATTGCCTGTTCAGGAGGAATTGATTCCTCTGTCGCTGCAGTTCTAGCTCATCGCGCCGTGGGTAGTCTACTACATTGTGTATATGTAGATACAGGATTTATGAGGAAAAATGAGAGCGCTGAAGTTTCTGAGATGTTCCAGGAGATGGGAATCAATCTGAAAGTTGTCGATGCATCTGAAAGATTTTTTCAAGAATTAGATGGAATAACTGATCCAGAAGAGAAAAGAAAAATTATTGGTGAACAATTCATACGTGTATTTGAAGATGAAAAAAAATTATGTGGTGCTAAATTTTTAGTCCAAGGAACTATTGCACCAGATTGGATTGAGTCAGGCGGTGGTGAACGTGATGTCATTAAATCTCATCACAATGTTGGTGGCCTTCCAGATGATGTGGAATTGGATATTGTAGAACCATTACGTGAATTTTACAAAGACGAAGTCCGTTCAATAGCACGCGAACTAAAAATTAAATCAAGTGAGAGGCAGCCATTTCCTGGCCCTGGCTTGGCGGTTAGAGTTCTAGGTGATCTAACCAAAGAGCGAGTTGAAGCTTGCAGAGAAGCCTGCTCCATAGTAGAAATGAGACTTCAAGATGCGGCCTCGGAAGGTAAATGTGATTTGCCATGGCAATATTTTGCTGCTCTATTACCCGTCCGCTCTGTTGGAGTTCATGGAGATGCTAGAGTTCATGGTGAAACGGTCGTAGTGAGAGCAGTAACTAGCCTTGATGGTATGAGTGCTAAGTATTCTCCAATACCGCACGATGTTCTATCCTCAATTAGCACTGAGATAACTAACGCCCTCAAGGGGCAGGTAAATCGTGTAGTTTATGACATTACTCATAAACCCCCTGGGACTATAGAATGGGAATAAAATGATGAATCCTGAGGGGACTAATTTTCAGATTAAAGTTTGGAATGAACTGAAGAAAATTCCTTCTGGCGAAGTTAGAACATACAAGCAAATTGCAGAGTCTATAGGCCATCCGAATTCTTCTAGAGCAGTTGCTAATGCTTGTGCAAAGAATCCATCTCTTCTCACTATTCCTTGTCATCGTGTGATAAGATCCGATGGAAGTTTAGGAGGATATAGCGGTCTGGGTGGAGTTGAAACTAAGATGAGATTATTAATCGAAGAAGGTGCTTTTACTTCCGATTAATTGATGAAGGATAGAGCAGGCGGCAGGTTAGGCCGACATAGCTTAGTTGGTGGAGCGGTGGACTGTTAATCCACAGGTCGCAGGTTCGAGTCCTGCTGTCGGCGCCATCATTTCTTTCGTGCGAANGCTGCGAATGNAATCATANAAANCGTGCTAATAAGNCCTANNCCGGGNAATCCTGAGGAGTTTTCTGATTCCATAGAATCGCANATTCCATCCTCATCTGTATCTNGAGGTAAANTATTACTATCCTGAGGATTAGAAAANCACTTATTTTCTTGATAATCCGTCCATCCATCTCCATCATCATCATCATCNGCATTATCTCCAATNCCNTCTGAGTCTAAATCTGANTATTCTANTGGGTCAAATGGAAACGCATCAAGCGTATCTGANGCTCCATCATTATCATCATCAATATCTAATTCATCACAAATNTCGTCATTATCAAAATCCGTAGGNATTGAATTAGAATCTAATGNATCTGTTTTACAAGAGTTTTCTANAGAGTCAGAGANACCGTCTCCATCATCATCNGTATCTATTTTATTNTCAATCCCATCATTATCTGTATCANTNGGGTANTNNNCAGGGTTGANTGGGTCGTANCCTAATTCNATCTCAATGCTATCATTCCANCCATCATTATCGTCATCTAAATCTTCATTATCTCCAATTGAGTCTTCATCATAATCCATTGACTCATTAGGATTATCGGGGAAAATATCAATTTCATTTTCTACGCTATCACCATCTCTATCTAAATCAGAATTATCTCCTATACCATCTCTGTCAAGGTCATTATTCTCATTAGCATCTAATGGAAAAGCATCATCAATATCATCAAATCCATCATTATCATCATCCATATCTACTTGGTTGCAAGTGCTATCTGAATCAGTGTCAATAGGTAGTGATAGTGAATTATTTGATTCACTTCCACAAGATACTTCATCAATATCTAGCCACCCATCATTATCATCGTCAGTATCTGTATTATCTCCAATCCCGTCTTGATCTAAATCTGACCATTCATTCGGGTCTCTTGGGAATATGTCAAGCAAATCATCTACATTGTCATTATCGTCATCACTGTCCATGATGTCACATATCATATCCATGTCGAGATCCTCTGGTAATGAATTAATATTCTGACTTTCAGAACCACAAATTTCTTCTTCTGAATCTAACCATCCATCATCATCATCATCATCATCAGAATTATCTCCAATCCCGTCCGAATCGTAGTCTAAAGTTTCATTAGCATCTAGGGGGAACAAATCTAATACGTCGATTACACCGTCACCATCATCATCATCATCAATTAAATTACATATATGATTATCATCAGTATCAATAGGAATTGATGAGGGATTCAATGGATCAGTATTGCACTCTGCTTCTTCTAAGTCTGTCCAATTATCGTCATCATCATCGACATCTGCATTGTCTCCTCTACCATCACCATCACTATCTTGCCATTCGTTACCATCTAAGGGAAAAGTATCATTTTCATCAGAGTAACCATCATTATCATCATCTGCATCTACTAAATCACAAACACTATCTGAATCAGTATCAGTGGGTATAGAGCTTGAATTGAGAGAATCCGTGTTACAAGATACTTCATCAGTATCTGACCAACCATCTCCATCATCGTCAATGTCTAATGAGTCACATATACTATCTGCATCAGTATCGGTAGGTATGGAACTTGAATTAAGAGAATCAGTTCCGCAACTAGACTCATCTTCATCAGGCCATCCATCATTGTCATCATCTTCATCAATTAAGTCACAAATTCGGTCATTATCATTATCTGGAGGTATAGAACTTGAATTCAGAGAATCAGTGTTACAAGATACTTCATCAGTATCTGACCAACCATCTCCATCATCGTCAAAGTCTACTGAGTCACATATACCATCTGAATCAGTATCTGTAGGCATAGAACTTGAATTCAGAGAATCAGTGTTACAGGATGCTTCATCAGTATCTAACCAACCATCTCCATCATCGTCAGTATCTACTGGGTCACAAATTCGGTCATTATCAGTATCAGTAGGTATAGAACTTGAATTCAGAGAATCAGTGTTACAAGATGCTTCATTACTATCTGACCAACCATCTCCATCATCGTCAGTGTCTACAAGATCACAAATACCGTCTGAATCAGTATCAGTAGGTATTGAAGTAGAATTGTTTGATTCTGTCCCACAAGATGCTTCATCAGTATCTGACCAACCATCTTCATCATCATCAGTGTCTACAGGGTCACAAATACCGTCTGAATCAGTATCAGTAGGTATTGAATTGTTATCTGACGAATCAGTACCGCAAGAGGCCTCGTCAGCATCCGACCAACCATCTCCATCTGAATCTCCATTAGAACTGAATTGCTCAGATATTATCCAACTACTTGTAGCCCAATCATCTCCTCCAGTCCCTCCATTTCCATTAACAAAGTTTACTGCAAGAGAAAATGTGACATTTCCAGAGCCATTAGCAGGTGCTGTCCATGTAACACTCCAAGATCTTGAATTCGAATTTGAATGAGTAACTTCACCATTTTGTAATTTAGCACTGGTGCCAGGATTTGACCAAGAACCAAAATTCGCATCTAAATTAAATCCTCCTTTAGTTCCCGAGGGTCCTCCTGTGCCTCCAATATTCATGGAATATGATGTATTTCCTTCGTATCCTGCATTAGGTATTCCTGAAAGTGTTGGAGTCATCCCTCCACTACTTCCATGACATCCNCAACCATTTGTTGAGGATCCTGTAACGCCGCTACTATATCCGAAAGTAGTTTCGGAAANAGANAAAACCAGTAATATTACCAAAATAGCAGTTATACGTTTTTTACTCTNCATACNTTATTTNGTAAGATTACTAGTTATTGTATTTATTGGGGTAATATCTTTNTTTGCTCANTAATGCTTCATTGAAAAATNGTTTTTTTNNNNATTNTAATATTTTTCTTAAGAGAACTTTGTTCCGCTAAACTCTTTGACCTCTCCTCCATGAAGTGNCATGGACGCGAGNACCCAAGCCGGCAAAATTCTTGAATCAGTNAANTCTTCTGGAATACATTATAGAGATAGTTTGCCTATGATTGCCAGTGAAAATATAATTTCTCCTCTGGTTGCAGCCGCTATCAATTCAGATCTTCATGGTAGGTATGCTGAAGGATTGCCTGGGAAAAGATATTACCAAGGTTGTGATGATTTTGATACCATAGAGTCTATTGGTATTGAGTCTGCTAAGCGTGTTTTTAACTGCAATTTTACAAATATTCAATCTATATCTGGTACTGTGTCAAATATGGCTTCATTGAAAGCTTTAGCTAAGCCCGGAGATACCATCACAGCAGTGTCAACTGCTGATGGAGGGCATATATCACATGCAAGAATGGGTGCGGTTGGAGTTAGAGGGCTTAACCTTGTAACTTATCCTTGGGATATCGATAGAATGGAACCTGATATTGATGCATCCATGAAAATAATAAGAGAAACATCACCTAATCTTGCACTTTTTGGTCAATCAGTATTTCTTTTCCCTACTCCTTTGAAAGAACTTTCTGATGCAGCTCACGAAGTTGGTGCCAAAGTAATGTATGATGGTGCACATGTACTTGGATTAATTGCCGGTGGGCAGTTTCAAGACCCACTTAGGGAGGGTGCTGATGTTATGACTGGAAGTAGTCACAAGACATTCCCTGGACCTCAAGGAGGTTTTGTTTTATCTGATTCATCTGATGAAAAATTTCATCGTAAATTAAACAATTCTATATTTCCTGGGACTTGCTCTTCTTATCATCTCCATCATGTAGCAGGTAAAGCAGTGGCTCTTGCAGAGTTTGAGGAATTTGGTGCGCAATATGCTAAAGATATTGTGGCCAACGCTCAAGCTTTGGCAGCAGCACTGGCTGCAGAAGGGTTCGATGTATTAGCAGAAGAACGAGGTTATACTGCCAGTCATCAGGTATTGACACGTCATGGAGATATTGATTCAGGAGCTGGAAGAAAAGCAGCACAAACACTTGAAAACTCTGGAATTATTACAAATATGAACATGCTACCTGGAGATACTAAAGCAATGCAACCAAGTGGTTTGAGACTCGGTGTACCTGAGTTGACTAGGGTGGGGATGGGTACTGATGAAATGACTGATGTAGCTCGTTTCTTTGCCAGAGCATTAATAGAAAATCAAGATACTTCGAAAATAAAATCCGATGTTAAAACATATAAATCGAATTTCCAGAATGTAAAATATTGTTTTGAAAGTGGCCCTGCATATCCAAATCTAGAATAATTTTCTTAAGGTATACTTTATGAAGAAATCTTTCATAGCAATAATATGTCTTCAATTAAATCATTGGCTATTCTGTTGACATTCCTAATATTGACTCCTGGTTGCTTATCATTATTTGGAGATACTGAACCAAGTTCAGAATTAGTGAATTGTGAATTAGAGCCAAACGATCCTACTTGTGATATGGTTGGGGAAACTGAAGATGACTGTTTTTTCAACGAAGTTTTTACAGGCGAATATTGCAGATTGATGACCTCTCCAAATAATCTAGATTATGGTGAAGAAACATTGTTGCTTGTAGTAGGTCAGGACATGCAAGCATTAACCCCAAGTTTTATTGGAGATGGTCCACAAAACTGGTTAGTTAATCCAAGG
>PCAW01000021.1:0-17596 GCA_002730775.1 Methanobacteriota archaeon
CTCCGAGAATTAATCCAATTAGCAGAGCAATCTGGAAACGGTATTCTTCTTGATGAAGCATATGAGATGTTTCATTCACCATCCGTCAGCGGGATACAGTTTGTTAATGATCTTGATAATAGCAACGTATTCATTGCAGGAGCATGTACCAAAGGTCTTCAATCTCCCGGGATTAGAGTTGGTTGGATTATTGCTAGTAAAAAGAATGTTGAAACTCTGTCTAATTACTCAAGTTTTGGTATGGGTGGAGTAAGTCATCCATCTCAATTATATGCAGTTAAATTACTAGAACCAACGCGCGTTGGAAAAGCAAGAAGGGCTGTAGAAGAGCATTATAATTGGCAACGTGAAAGATATGGCAAAGCATTCGAAAAAATGGGATTGGGCGTGTATACAGGCAATGGAGGATTCTACCACTGGCTTGAACTTCCAGAAGGTATGACAAGTAAAGAATTGAATAATAGATTATTCAAGAAAGGTGCCGCTATATTATGTGCTACTGATTGTGATATGGCTAGGCCGCATTCAAAAGACCCAAGTTATATCTCCCCCTATACGAGATTTTTTAGATTCTCTTTTGGGCCTCTGTTGCCTGAAACATTTGAATCAGATATTCAACTATTCACTGAAGTTTTTGAACAATATAAAAAAGATTTGCAACTTTGAACTATACTGCTGGTTCGTAAATATGGTATGCATGTAGAGGCGGTGTATACACGTGAAGATTGATAAGTTCACAATCTGAATTATTGGAAACTCTGTGTATATCTGGTTCATCGGCAGCACAAATCTCTCCTGCTAAATAATCTCTGACTCCCACAGGATATGCAAATCCTTCACCATTAAGTTCGTATGTAGTTTCAGTAGAAATACCAGCTATTATTTTGAAAGCACAATCGCTACCCACATGATCGTGAATAGGAGTTAGTTGACCTGGAGTCCAACATATAGCAACCAATTCATAATGCTCGGTTTTTTTAATGACATTTCTTTGATAGCCATCTTCGGCATAACCAATACAATTCTTAAGAGCCGGAATATTTACTTCGGTTGATATTAATTTAGAATCTAATTCAGCAAGTCCTGGACGTCTTTCGATACTGTCTAGCCAATCTACTAAATTTGATATCCCCTCGCACTCTGATAAAAGCCTATTACGAACTTTAGGGTCTAGTGCGACCTGTTCAACCATATATCTCACAATAGCCGGTAGTTGAAGACTATTACTATTAATTAGAATCTTTATTTATAGTATATTATTAAATCTAAATTACACTTAGTTTACTAATTATAATCTGGTGTATTTTATTACACCGCTATTCGGAAAAGTACTATAAAAACATATTTTTTACTGTTTTAAGACCCTGTTCTATTATATACTCTCCGAATAACGCGAAAGTACCTACAAAGTGTAGGAGGAAATAATAAAATGGCAATGGATACAAAAGATATGATGAATGAAATGGGTGCAGCTTTTGCTGTTACCTGGCTAGTAATGGGCATGAGTGTCGTAGGAGACAACGGCGTAGAACTAGTTGGAATTGGAATGACCGGAATAATGGCCGTCGCAGCACTTGGTGTTGCATGGATGGCTTTCGCTGGTGCACACATTTTACCACCAATAACATGGATGCACATAATGACAGGCGATATGACCGATCAGGACGCTTGGATGGCTAATGGTATGAAATTGTTAATGCAAGTAGTTGGCGGTGCTTTGGCTCTAGTAATGATGACAAAGATGGGCGGCGATTATGATAATTATGTGACATATGAAATGGGTGTTGCTGCGGAAGAAGTAACAACAGAATATGTGTTTGATATCTTCACTTTGGCTGGCGGTGCTGCTGCGGGTGCAATACTATGGTGCATTCATACAAAATCAGGTAGTCCTTGGGGTACTGCGATTGGCGTAGTTGCAATGAGTGCTTTTATTGGTGCAGAAACATCAACAGATATGGCATCAGAATTAATGAATGAAGCAGAGAACCTTCAAGCTATGTTGATGACATGGATTATCACGGGTGTTTCAGTAGGTGCTGGTGCAATGCTCGCAATGAAAATCGATGAAGCAATGGAATAAGTAAAACATTGATTTGAATTAACGTAAGGCGGACTGGGGGGGTAAATACCCTCCAGTTTAGCCGAATTAAAACTATTAACTGGATAATCTTGCAGTTTAATATTCAATATTGTAGATTATTTCACCAAAGGTAAGCTACTTGTTATCTGATCTATGGATGAGCGAGGACCTGGCCCTATACCGACAACAGTTACTGTTCCTGAAGGAATTTCTGTATGTCCTGCATCTTTAACCATATAACAAATTAATCCTGCTTCATTGGCTTCTCCGAATATTCTTTTTAGATTATCAAGATTACTAGCACTGCAAACGATTTTTCTTGCGCCATTAGAACGATACTTTTCTAATATCTTAGGGGCAATTCGTTTTGCTTTGAGTATGCATTCTGCAGTTGCGTGACTGCACTGCGCAGCAAGTTTACCTTTCGATAATGTAAGATCACTTCTAGTGACTAATACCATTGTCTGTTCATTAGTTTGAGGCAAGTTCAGGCACCGCCTTAGGAGTTGTAAGGTTAGTATGTCTGTTCATTAATTCACTTAGTGGATTTGCAAACCAAGCAACAAATACGACATTTCCGACCACATGTAATAAGTCAAAGAAAAATCCATTTAAGAGATAGATTAGGAAGAATGATGTGTCCACATTGTGGAGGATACTCAAGGAAACTGTCCAATCAAATAAGAATCCAGAAAAGGCTGCGAAAATTGCAAGATTTGGTATATTTAGTTTTTCATTTTGGATGAATTGATTCCTTAATAAGGCTGCTAATATCCCTACAGATGCCCAACCAATTATTTGGTAGTTAGACCAAATACCATGTTCTAGTATTACGTTAGAAGAAAGCGTGACTATAGTCGCAAAGGCTATTGAATAAGAAATGCCAAAATAAATACCTACCATTATTGCCAAAAATGTGACTGGTTGGACGTTCGGAATTGGATTTAACAGTAATCTTCCAGAAATTGCTAAAACTACTAGGATTGTAAAAATTAAACCAGGTTTCTTCGACTTAAACTTACTATCTGTAAATATCAATGAAGCTACGGCAACAGTTACTATCACCAAATCTAGAACAAATTGTTCATTGGGAGAAAGAGTTGCTGCATGCGCATCGAATAACATAGGTAAGCAGTCCAATGTGATTATGTTATTGATGATTACTCTTATTCAATCTTGAAGANGGGNAAAATATACAATTTTTATTNGATGCAATNATTGTTANATNAATAAACTCTAATCTGCCAAGTAANTACNGTATCATCATTCAATGCNANATCAGAAATACCNACCATTGAGTATGCTCCATCNTTTAATATTTCCCAATATGCTCCTGAAGACCAATCTTCNGCACANGTATATACTTCACAAGGAATNACTCCTCCGATAGAATCNACCATTATTCCNAAAGAAAANTCAGTGGCATTTANNGCAAGANGNCTTGGNCTTACTTCGACNGCNGCATTNAGTAAATCTATACCCACNTCATATCCTTCAAATCCNCCAANNCAAGCGCCNGTTGAATNCNAATTTCTATCTGTNTTAAAATCCGTACCATCATAGTCTATGTGGTGTCTACCATCAGCGAATTCNNNTGGAGATGCCCCCTCAGGAAAATGGAAGCAAACCACTTGCTTACCATTCCAGATATCTGGTANGCCATGATGTGGGTCTTCTTCATTATCTACTAGCTCNGAAGTCATTCTACTCCATTCATAAGATAATGTACTTGATGAAAGTAATAGCATGACAAGAAATATTAGTGAAGCAAATTTTAGCCTATACTGATCTTTAGAAGCTAAATATCCTAATAAACTCGTTACAATTATCACAGCAATCGTTGTGACTAANGTAGACATGGAAACCGTACGGGTTGTATTAAAGTAAATTAATATTAACAAAGATAAGATTGTCAGAAAAATTACTTTTCGACTTGCTTGATTTTTTCCAATAAAATCGAATTAACTAATTTACCATCTGCAGAGCCTCCAAGATTTGCCATAACCATCCCCATTAATGGACCTACTGCGGCCATTCCCTTATCCTTGATGAAATCTATCTTATCCGAAATTATTGCATCAATTACTTCCTCTACAGAAGAACTGTCAGCAGGGACAAAACCTTCGATTTCAGCTGTTTTAGATAACCAATCTATTTTTTTATCGAATGTAGAAAAATCTTCATCAGGACTCAATAAATATTTACAACCCATAGGGACTATTCCTTCTCTAGTAAGGAACCCTTGTTCTTTTGAATAAACTAATAGTGCTAATAATTCCCAAGGTACATTTGATATCGGTATNTCAGATTTTTTAGAAATTTCAGATCTTGAATTGTCTAATAAAATTGATGCCCAGGGCTTAGCTGGAAGAATGGGAGATGATAACTCATTGTCAGTTAATCCTGACACAAATATATCGTCTAATTCATTCCCCAATATTGCTTCAACCTGGTTACTTGAGATATCATATTTTTGTAGTCTCAACAACCTCTGCTGCTTATTCATAGGTAAATTGGTACTAATTGCCTCCCATCTGCGAGATTCTAAGTTCAATATTTGTATATCAGTTTCAGGATACATTCGTGCACCACTAGGTAATGGCCGCATAGCGGTAGTAGTTCCATCATCCGGAGAGCCTTTTCTAATTACGACGTTGCGAACTTCGCCTGGTATTCTGTGATAGGCTGATCTTGCTCTGAGTAGGGCTGATTCAAGAGCTAATTCTGCCTGCCAACTGGGTGCTACGCACAAAATGAAAGCATCAGATTCAGATAATGACATTGCTTCTCTTACNTTATTGACATCNTTTTCTGTGATGCCATAAGCAGGTAATTCATCAGAATGGAAAATACCTGCTACTCCTGCTTGCTTTGCAGAACTTGCTAACTCTCTTCCAAGACGAGGTAACTGTGAGCCTTCTTCATCTATTTCTTTACAACCAATTTTCCCTGCAAATCCTTTCAGTTTTAGACCCATAACAACAGATTCTGATCGTAGTGAATTTTGTATCATTTGGGATGAAGAATTAGTAAAAAACGCAGTCAAATCTTGAGTCTTAAATGGGAGTCTAGATAGGGNGGATAGAGCAACTCTATTCTCAACTGCTTTTGAGTCCAATCTACGATCTGGAGGTAAAAGAGGAAGTTCTGCTTCTTGCCGTAATTGATTACATAACCGATACATGTGTAATTGTCTNGCCATTTCTATACGAATTATTTTAGGAATCCAATCTAAATCTTGACAGCCTTTTATTTCTACTCTTACACCACAAGCAATACTGACATTCAGATCTTGTCTAATAGAGCCCAATCCTCTCCTAACTAAACGGGTATCACGTAANATTGTACCAAGGTGCAAAGCAACCTCTTTTGCGTGTTCAGGAGTCTGAATATCTGGGGCTGTTGCAATCTCGACTAAAGGCATTCCAAGTCTATCTAGAGTATAGTAAACCACCTCGCCCNCTCTGGTTAATTCACTCCCTAATTTTCTAGCTGAATCTTCTTCGAGACAGACTACGTCAATACCTACCGCGCCAACATCGGTTTCAATTACTCCATCAGTTGCGACTAATGTTGTTCTCTGAAAACCNCTAGTGTTGGAACCNTCAACTACCGTTTTTCGCATNGCCTGCATNGAAGATACTGGTTTGGCTTTCATCATTGCCGCCATTGTCAATACTGCATCGACAGCATTATTGTCATGANTCAANGGTGGTGCCTCNTCTAACTCAATCAAACCAGCGTTAGGNGGTTGNATNTATACAAAAGACCGNTTTCTACGTGATTCGAANCGTGCNGTGATATCTATTTGNCCACNTTCTCCTTGGGCTGCTCTTAATTTTCTTTNTGANCGTGCCCAGTTATCGGGTATTTCATTTANTGAATAATCGAANAATTGGCTAGGCATACGAGAGTGCANTTTTCCNGTATCTAATTGTTGATGNATCTCTAAACCACACATAAAACCNAGACTTTGNGGGTCTAAATTACTCGGAGAATTNATGTCTCCTCGTGGCTCCATATTAATCACGACNGGGTNNNCTTTNATAGGATGAACGGGGCTANGCAAAACTATATTCATCNTTTTTTGGTTGGAATAATATTCCACTAGTACGCATTTGTTGGATGATTCTATCAACTGTTGATTCGTCTATTTTTTTGGCTAATGCTCTATTGTAAATTGCAGAAATCGTGGCTACATTACCATTTTCAGTGCAAATATCACGAATTAAATTTTTAACAATCACACTAATGTTTCTCTGTTTAACAGATGTTCCTGAAAATTCAGACTCATCTTCTATTCCGGATTCTTCTCTCCAATGCTTGAATACTGCTAGTGCTACCTTCGCATCTTCGGCTGTGGCATCTTCACGAAGGAACATTCGTGCATGAGCCTCTGTAAGTCTGATTAGTGCCTCCAACGCCCTAGCAGTAATTGGAACTACATTTGATTCTCCACCTTCATCTGTATCTTCTCGTCCGTAAGATTGTCTTTCTTGGACATAATACTCGAGAATTAGTGCCATGACATCTTGATCTATGTTAGGATGGTAATTTCTTTTAGCGAATGCGATATACTTTCTAAGGAAAGATTGACTAAGGTGTTCTGTCCCATCAACTCCTTCCTTAATGATCTGTTCTTTATCTTCTTCAACAGGATCCATTGCGACAAATTCATCAATAAGAGCTTCGGGAACGCCTCTTGTACGACTACGTAGAATATGTTTAGCAATCATTTCATCATTTTCTGCTTTAACCTCATCTCTCATCATCCAAATTATGTCAAATCTAGAAGCCAGTGGAGCCTCCAAACCTGTTTCCTTGAATGAACGTATGACGCTAGTATTAGCCGCACGGTTTGAGAAACGACCATCTTTCGGGTTAGCTGCGGCAATAATTGCACATCTAGAAGGTAAAGAAGCAGTTATTCCTCCTTTGGAAATATCAATTCTCTGTTGTTCCATTGCTGGATGCATGACCTTCCTATCATCATCAGATATTTTATCAAACTCATCAATAGCAGCTAATCCTCTATCAGATAATGGCAATACTCCTGCTTCCAAAGAGAACCTTCCATCAGCAAAGGTATCTCTAACTGCTGCGGCTGTTAATCCTGCACCGGAAACACCCCCTCCTGATGCAAACTTGCCGCGGGGAGAAAGTTCTGAAACGTAAGTCAATAGCTGAGATTTTGCAACACCTGGATCTCCCATTATTAGAATGTGGATATCTCCTCTAGTGCGAGTCCCGTCTGAATTTTTTCTTGAAACACCACCGAATAATTGTAGCGCGAGTGACCTTTTAACGAAATTCATTACACCCGTTGAAAATATAGAAGGAGCTATTGAATTCTGCATTAAACGAAGAAGATCTTCTCTTTGAGATATTGCTAGTATTTCTTCTTGTTCTTCGTCTGTAATCTTAATTTCTGTGAATGGAACTGATTCATGTTCAGAACTAATTAAATGATATATTATATCGAACATAGGTGTTTTCTTATTTTTTATAACCTCGCTATATACTACTGGAATCATATTAGCTACTATTCTTTGACCTGGTAAATGCTTGTTCACTAAATCGCCCTCTAGAAGCACTTTTGCACGACCTGGTTGAGCTCCGCTTTCAACAGATTCTGGCAATTCTTGAATTTCTATCCATTGATTATTTATGAGTCTTGAAACATTGAATACTAGATTAAAACGGGTTGCTCCGCCTCTACCAGCATTTTCTCCACATCCTCCTTGATCTGTAGGGAGACAACGAATTGGTTCAATTAGTTCTCTCTCATTATTTTGAATTATTTCTTGAGTAACTCCACAGGCTTCACATTGGAATGCTGCAATATGCATTCTAGGTTTAATCTCTGAAATCTTGATTACCTGGACATCACTACTACGGAGTTTTTCAATATCCGAGGAGCCTATTTCCCTAATCGCTCTACGGCTATCCCTAGGTAATTCCCCAACTCTAAGTATCACATCCAAGTCTTCTCCACGTTCTCTACAAATTTCTCTAAGTGTATCTTTACCAGTGTTTAATATTTGTCTTGGAAATTGTAAAATATCTTCTGCAAAGTCTGGATCAAAGGCCTGTAATTCGTGAAATGGTATGGAAAGAGTAGGGGTAGGGGACTGTTTAGAAAGTAAAGTAAAAATCTCTGTTTCTTTAGCCTCTAAAAAGAAAGTTTTCCAACGAGCAGAGGAGTCATGTGCTGCCATCGTCATTCTTCTTCATCTCCGGGCTTTACTCCGAAGTACTTGCAGTCTATAACCAAATTGGATGATTTGGGATACCCCCTCATTTCTATTGGAGTTCCAAAGTAAAATCATGAATAAAAAATCTAATATTAAACTTCCACTGGAACATTTTCAATAAATCGCCGAACGTAAGAAAATTAAAGAGCGTTGGATTAAAGTTTATGACTCCTAGCGGTATACATGGAATTTAGTAGAATAGGCGACGATGTTCTTTTGAGATTAGACCCAGGGGAAGAAATACATCAATCTATTCAGAGTCTTTCGAAACATGGTATTGATTGCGCGGTAATTACCAGTGGGATTGGGAGAGTGAGAGATATTCAGATGGGATATTTAGATTCAGATGGGATTTATCAAACCTTAGTTCATGAAGGCCCAATGGAATTGCTGTCTACACAAGGCAATCTAGCTCCTGGACCAGATGGACCTTTTACTCACCTACATACTCTAATGTCAGATAATGGCCATTCAGTACATGGAGGACACCTATATCATGCAACCATACATGTAGTTGGTGAGATACATCTTCGAGTATTAGATTCTAATGCTATGAAGAGAGAACCGACTGATACAGATTTTGTCGCACTAAAATTCTGTGATTTGGAGTGATGAAATGAAAGTTCTTTGGGCTCATGGACTTGAGGGCAGCCCTAATGGTTCAAAACCCACTTGGATTGTAGAAAATCTTGGTTGGAATGTTATTTCTATCGATATGAGCAAAAAAGGTTGGACGATTGCTGAACAAACAAAAGTGGTTTCCGATAAGATTTCTGAAATTGGAGATTTTGATTTAATTATGGGATCATCTTATGGAGGACTGGCAATAGNAAATGCGGCTAATGAATTAGAANATAAAGANATGAGGNTGGTATTGATGGCTCCNGCATTTGGTTTAGCAGAAAATTTNGAAAATATTGTAGGAGAAGAGGGACTGAATGAATGGGAAAATAGAGGTTTCAGACCTTATTTTCATCATGGACTNAATAAAGAAATTAAATTGAACTGGGATTTTATGATTAGTGCTCAAAAGATGTCATGGCCTGAGATAAAACATCCAACAGTAATAATACACGGCCTGTCTGATGAAATCGTACCAATAGAATCATCTAGAAAAGTCGCTGAATCTAGTTCAAATGTCGAATTGATTGAAGTTGAGGACGGNCATCGCTTAGGGAACTCTCTACANATCATACCAATTGCTGCAGAAAAGGTATTATCGAAGAAATAGTTTCTACATTCATTAATGTGAACCGAGGAAATATTCCCCTATCTCTGGATCAGTTAAAATATGCTGAGCGTCTCCTGAATGAACCACTTTTCCTCCTGCAAAAATATATCCTCTATCTGAGCGGGCAAGACTTAAACGAGCATTTTGTTCTACAATTAAAACAGTAATTCCTTCATCCCTTAGGGCGTCTATCCGTTCAATGATTTGTTGTTGATACAGAGGGCTCAATGCAGCAGTTGGTTCATCTAATAACAGAAACTTAGGATTAGATATCAAAGCACGTGAAATTGCTAACATTTGTCTCTCACCACCCGATAGTGAGGCGGCCAAATCATGGACTCTTTCCTTTAAGTCAGGGAACATATTCAAAGCGCGCTCAATTCTTTCATTGAGAACTAAATTAGAGAGGCTATTTCCACCCATCTGGAGATTTTCATAAATTGTTAGAGAGGGAAATACATTATCCACTTGAGGGACATATGCAATTCCTCTATTTACTAATTGATCAGTGCGCCAACCAGATACATTTTCATCATTATGAAGTACATCTCCGGAGTAGTAACTAGCTATTCCAAATATTGTCTTTATAAAAGTAGATTTGCCGCACCCATTTGGTCCAATAATCGTAACAAATTCACCCTCCTCTACATGCAAATCAATATCGTACAAAATCTGTACTGAGCCATATCCTCCATTGAGTCCTTTTACATCTAACACTCTACTCATTATACTCACTCCTCTTCTCCTACAGAACCGAGATATGCTTCGATTACTGCCCTATTAGATTTCACTTCTTCCGGAGTTCCTACCATTAGAACCTCTCCTTCATTCATAACAATAATTCTATCAACTCCTTGCCTAAGAATAAAATCCATATTGTGTTCTATAATAAGAATAGAAATTCCAGTCTCGTCCACTGTTTTTCTTAGATTATTGAAGATTTTCATTGCTAATGGACCTGCTACACCTGCTACGGGTTCGTCGAGTAAAAGTAATTTTGGAGAACCCATTCTTGACCTCCCAATATCAACTAATTTTGACTGNCCACCGGACAATTCACTTGCTAAATTTTCGGCCATATGGGGGACTTCTAATTCTTCTAAGATGTTATATGCCTCTTGTAATCTTTCTTCTTCTGCTTTACGAGAATTGGGTAACAGTAATGACTTAATCATACTCGGAGAAAATTGATTTCTTGGAGGTACTAATAAATTTTCAATAACTGTCATTTCTCGCCAAAGACGAGTGTGTTGGAAAGTTCTTGTCATACCTAAACTATGGATTTGATCGGGGCGCATCTTTGATACATTTTTTCCATAAATTTCTATTTTCCCTGTTGTCTGCTCCAATAAGCCGCTAATACAATTAAATGTTGTTGATTTGCCACATCCATTAGGTCCAATAAGCCCTACAAATTCGCCCTCAAATATTTCAAAAGAAACATCTTTAACTGCGACAAGCCCACCAAATTCCTTACGGAGATTTTCTACACGAAGAACTGGTTGCACTACTTATCATCTCCTTCTGATATTACAATGCTTTTCACCATTAATTCTTTTTTAGGTCTAAATGGTACTTCGGGAATCAATCCTTTGGGGTTTAATTTTAGTGAAAATAGCATCAAGCACCCAATGAGTAACACTTTTACATAAGCCATATCAACTTTCAATATTCCTCCACTGAAAGATTCGGTGATTGATCTTTCTCCTAACATAATTAGAGTAAACAAGAAAACGAAAGTCCCAGATAATCCAATATCAGTAATTAGTCTACGTTGTAATATAAGTCCTACTAAACTAATTAAAATAAATATCTTACTAGCTTCCCATTGATTAGTAATTGACCATTGGAATAGTCTATCGATGCTATCGGCGGTAGAATGGAGAGGAAGATCGGAAGAACCTTGTGCTGCAACTAAAACATTGAATACAAACTCCATTAAAACAATTATAAATGCACCAATTATCATACCTTTATTATTTGCTTTTCCTCCGATGATAAATGCAGCCCAAACCAAGAAAGTTGAGCGGGCTGGGGCCATTATTGATGGATCGAAGCCGGTAAGTTTCCATGCCCAAAAAGCTCCTGCTAAACCGGCAATTCCAGCACCTAAAGCGAGACTGGCTGCTTTGTGCTTGAGAATATCATGGCCATGATGTTGAGCAACTTCTTCGTCTTCTCTTATTGCTTTCAAAATTCGCCCCCAAGGAGAGGATAAGAGAGTTTCTAAAAACCACCAAATCAGTAAAACAGACAAAATTCCCATTACTGCTAACAAAAACATGTAGGGAGCTGGTTCTATTATACCATTAGAATCACTAAGGTTTAAGAATTCGCCAACCATATTAGCCGGGCCATTAACTAANTCATCGCTTCTGCAAGTATCGGCACTGATATAATCAGAATTTGGCCCGACAGAGATGTCAGGACCGCAGAACCACCAATTTTTTAGTGGTAAGGTATACTTAGAAATACCAATTGCTGAACCAATTGAGCCAACTCTCAACAAAGGCTCTCCAGCCAGTAATACTCTGACAATTTCGCCTAAAGAGATTGTCACTATAGCAAAATAATCCATTCTTAATCTAGCAGTTGGATAGGCAAGGGCCCAACCAAAAGATGCTGCAAGTAAGATAGCAAAAATTGTCGCGGGAAATACTGGCCAACCATAGCCATGAACCTCAGTTGGGGCAGTAAGAATTCCTACAGTAATGGCTCCAACACCGACAAAGAATATCACCCCAAAATTAACCATGCCAGTTATTCCTGTATGTAAGTTCAATGAAAAAGACATTAAAATGAAAATTGACAGAGTTAAAAGTATGTTGGAAACTTGAAGGGTTTTATTAAAATTCCAATTTTCGGAATCAGAAATAGGAAGCCAAATCATAAATAGAAACAGTAAAGATAGTAATAAAACGAAAGTAATATTTGATCCGAAAATACTTTCTCTTCCATACCTTAGACGAGTTTCTAAGATTGGGAAATTCTTTTTTGTTGATAAAATTAAACCTTGATATTGTAAATTCACTATATTAGAAAATGAAGAGAAAATCGGACTAATTAAAGTATTAAATGTGGAAGTTACTCTATTGAAAGATTTATCAGCCATATCAAAGAAAATATGAATAAAATTTGTAAAAGATGTATTAATCGATTGGAAAGTTGATATTGATTTTTTAGAGATTTTATTGGGACTTTCATTGGAAATAAATTCTATACATTGAAAGAGAGCAAGCGCATAAATAATTATAGGCAATAAAGGCCATAGTATACTATCAAATGAAGATAAGAAATCAACAAACCAAATCTCTTTTTCCATTAAATTAAACCAAGAAATATCAATATCCGACAATGTGTCCGCGAAATATGGAGAGTCTTCTGGTTGTAAAATTTCGTCATTTCCAGTGATAAGGCCGATATTTGAATCAACTTGAGAATTGGCAATACAAGATTCAGAACACGCGCTTGGAGAAAATGAATTATTTTTTATGAAAAGTAAAATNCGGTGTATTGCATAACCGCCTAATGATAAAAATGCCATATTTTGAGCTTTATCGGTTCTGTTATTCCACCAATTATGCAGTCCCAATAAAGCAGTCGGCGGGAAAATTGCTAATAAAAAAGTTATTTTTTCNGACGGTTTTTTATTTTGTCCGGATTGCCTCCTAGATTCTTCCTTTGCTCTTTTTGTCCTTAATCTATCGACTTTCCATTTTTCATAAGAATCACCAATACCCTCTGGCATAATCATCAATACTGCAACTAAGAAAATGTAAGGCATTACTCCATCCATTGCAGTATAATTTGATCTTTCTAAAGGACTACCAATGCCAATCAAAATTGGAGAAGATAAAGCGCGTACAAAACCGATGATTAAAGAGGCAACAATTGCTCCTGGTATTGATCCGATTGTCCCCAGGACAATGACTGCGAATGAGGGTAAGAGAAGAGTGAAGGCAGTTTCAGGATTATACCGCAGAGTGATAGCAAAAATTGCTCCTCCAATCCCAGAAATTCCTGCCGATAAGAATGCACTAGTTAATTGGATTTTCTCGACATTAATACCGCTACTGGCAGCTAATTCAGGATTATCTGCAACAGCACGCATCTTTCTTCCTAGACGTGTTTTTGTAAGTAGCAAAAGTAAAATAAATACTGAAGAAAATATAACAACAGGGACTATGCCTTTGTAATAAGCATAGTTTGTGGTTGCTTGAGTGATACAGTCAATATTAGTATCATATAGTTCGAAAAATGGTCGAGAATCTTCACTGACTATTCTTGATAGTATAGGTTCACCCGTTATCTCATCAATTCCAGTTTGTTCACAATTGTAATGATTATATGTTTGGCCAGATTCTAAATTTCTCTGGCCTAGATTGAAACGAAACTTGGAGGTTGGAATCTCCCAACGCATAGTTGGCATACGCCAATCTGCATCCGGTTCGAACATGTTCCTAGAAGCACCAAATCTTAGATATGTTAGAGCTCTAAGAATTAGTGCTACACCTAACGAAGCAATCATCATAACTTGAGGTGAGGCATTCTGTTCGCGAAATCCACGGTATACAAGCCTGTCAATAATTATTCCAGCTATACCTGTTAAAATAAATGCGCCAATAAGAGTCCAAGAAAGTACAGACCATGTTAGTACACCATCTCTAGGAGCGTCATACATAGGAACAAAATAATCGCTCCAAACTAGAATCATGGCTAGATACATTCCTATCATAAAGAATTCAGATTGGGCGAAATTTCCATATCTTTGTACTTTGTAAGTCAATGTTAGGCCGATAGCTATTGCAAGATATGTAGATGCCCAGGTTAAAGTTCCGGTAGAGATTGATACCAAATCAAGTGTAATTGTTGCACGTGTATTCAATCCTTGAAGTAATGCCTCTAAAGTAACAAAAACTATGACTAGTAAAAATAGCGGAGACATCATAATTAATATTGTTCTTAGATTACTTTTTGGGAGGTCATCAAAAAACATTTTTATGAATAAAAAACCAGCACTTATTGATTCTAATATCTGCATTAACCAAATCAAATCATTAGGTAGATTACCAAAAAGTAAGATATCGATTAAATTTATTGTACCATTACCATATGTTAAACCTAGAATAAGGGAATCAAAAAAGAGAAATGAGATAATAATTATTCTTTTCTTAAATGACGTTAATTGATAATAATTTTCTCGTATCTGNTGGAACATTACCTACACGCACACAATTGAAGACAAATTAAATTAAAAAAAAGGGCAGTGTGGCGGTTTTACCGCCACACTGCTTTACGTATCTTGGCTATCTATTGATAGTTCAAGACAATCCGTTAATTACATCCCAAGTACGGTTACAGTCAAAGGAAACGCCATCTGAATCTTCAGTAAAGTCTCCAACACAGTATCCTGATCCTGGAACATCCCCGTTAGACAGGAATGAAATATCGCCACTTGCACCAGCTAAACCTTGTCCAGTAGCCATGATTACCTGGCTCAATGTTGCACCTGGTGAAGCCATTTGTGCAAACGCTGATAATGCCATTAAAACAACACTGTCGAATGCTTCAGCAGTGTATATTCCTCCTGCACAATCAGGTACTTGTCCGCACAGAGCAGCAAATACTGCCCCTACCTCACCTGTTGACGCAGCAGCAGGCTTAGTAGCAATAATTCCGTTAACACTTGATGTTGCATCAGCAGCTAATCCTTCTTCAGCTACTCCATCTCCGCCATATACTTGGCCGGTCCAGCTTTGAACTGCCATTTCATCAAGGATCATAGCGCCATCTGCTGCGTAGGACACCAATACTGCTGATGTGCAATCATTGTCAACCATAGCTTGCACTGCAGTAGTAAAATCTGTTGCAGTTTGGTCATATCCAAGAGTCTGGCATAATGTACTACCGTCTGCTGTGAATGCTGCTGTGAATGAATCAGCAAGACCTGCTCCGTAGTCATTAGTCATGTGAACTAATCCAACTGTTCCGTCGGCTGGTGCGTTTGCCTTCACTACAGCACTAAGTGCTTGGCCCTGTAAAGCATCGCTCGGCACTACCCTGAAGAAATCAGGATAAGCGGTCGCGTCTGTTAATGCAGGGCTAGTACTTGCATAGGAAATCTGTGGTATCCCTGCTGCTGTAAGCACTGCATTAGCACCCATTGATGCCCCAGAGCAAGCTGCTCCAACGACTCCAACAACACCTGCATCGATCAATGTTTGGGCTGCTGTTGCTGCCGTTGTACCGTCGCAACCTGAATCTTGGTAAATAATCTCAAATTGAACCATGCTGTTCCATCCGATTGTATTTGCGATACCCAATGCAATCTGTGTTGATGCTACGAAACCAGCCGCATATACTGCTATTGGCCCGGTTGCATCATTAAGGAAACCAATCTTTACTGTGGCTCCCATGAATTGTGCTGCCGTCAATCCGTCAGCTACAGTCCATCTCATATCACAATTATAGTAGTCTCCATATGTAGGGACATAATTGAAAGTACAGACATCATATCCACTACCTGATACGTCACCATTAGACAAGAAATCGAGTGTTCCACTCTCTCCTGAATAATCATTACCAACCATAGGTATGTGCATATGCATGTCATTACCATCATCCATCATAGCAGCATGACCAATCATCATAACTGCATCATATGCTTCCAAAGTGTAAATACCTGAAGCACAAGTTTCGTTAGCTGCGCAAACGGCAGAGAAAATACCTGCACCAGTTGCAGCACTAGGATATGTAACTTGTACTCCGTTTGCAGCAGCTGTGTTCGTATAATCAAGAAGTGCAGATTCTCCTGCAATTCCATCTGCACCAAACGTAGGTATCATTGCACCCATTACTGCCATTGTCTCAATTATCATAGCACCGTCTGCTGAATAAGAAGCTAGGACTGCTGAATCACAACCTGCATCAACTACAGCTTGTACTTTATCAGTAAAGTCTGTTGCTGTTTGTTCATATCCTGCCTGTAAGCATATAGAATTACCCATTCCTTCCCAAAAGGATTTGAATGAGTCTGCGAGGCCTGCTCCGTAATCATTAGTCATGTGTATAAGTGCAGGGTTAGAAACTCCGCTTGCAGCTACCATATCTGCCATAGCATCTCCTTGGAGTGCGTCACTTGGCACGACACGGTAGAAATGAGGGTAAGCTACTGAGTCCGACAATGCAGGACTAGTGCTTGCGTAGGAAACCATAGGAATTCCTGCTGCTGAAAGCACTGCATTAGCACCCATTGATGCTCCAGAACAAGCTGCTCCGGCTACTGCTACTACTCCTGAATCTATCAATGTCTGAGCAGCTGTTCCAGCTGTTGTACCGTCACAACCTGAATCTACTTCTACAACTTCGAATGAGTATCCGTCATTGTTAGCAGATAAATCAGCGGCTGCTGTTTGAGATGCGAAAGTGAAACCACCAGCGTAAACTGAAATCGGTCCAGTTGCATCATTCAAGAATCCGATCTTGATTACTGTATCATCTACAGGAGCTTCGAATGTTGGATTAGTATTACCCATGTAGTGTGCTGCAATCTCATCTGCGATTGCATTACCAATATCTACATCGAAACCGACTGCGTTTCCATCAGCATCAAGACTCTCGAACGGAGGGTATGATGTGTCAGAGCAGAATCTTAAATCTCCAGATTCTAGGACGTGTGTTAATCTGCTACCCTCTGTTGCCATTGGGTATGATGTTGCAGTGTTTGCATCAGTATCATCTGTTAGTACTACAGCGCCTTCGAATGTTGCACCGAATATCAAGTCATATTCTCCAGAATCAATCATTGCAGTAATTGCTACATTGAGTGCGTCTAGAAGTTCTGAATCACCATCATCTACAGCGATACCGAATGTTTCATCGGAGAAAGTAACCATTAGATCACCTGATAGTGCTAGAACAGGCGAGTCACCCATTGCATAATCTGCTTCACCATTACTGATTGAAGCAGTTACTGATGGGAAATCCGCATATGCAACAATTGTTGCATCAGGCAGATTATCGTTAGCC
>PCAW01000022.1:0-12519 GCA_002730775.1 Methanobacteriota archaeon
GTGCTGCTCTAATCGGCCGCCGCAGAGACGACTAAATCTAATTTAGTCGGACGTAGAACCTGAGTCGGGAGCTTTTGCTCCCGGCTTAGGTCGAATTTTTTTACGCTCTATCTGAGCAATACTTCGGGTAATACTGATAAGGTGCTGTCCAACCACTTGGTTTGATATACATGCCAGGCACCAATAGAGTAGAAATTAGAACACTAAAAGTTGGACGTTATGTGGCTTTAGAAGAAAGTGCTTACAAAATTCTAAGCATGTCTAAATCAAAACCTGGAAAGCACGGTTCAGCCAAAGCAAGAATTGAATTAGAGGATATTTTTACTGGCCAAAAAAGAAGCCATGTAGGGACAGTTACAGATAATATCTATGTCCCTGTTATTGAGAAAGGTTCTGCAATTATCACTCATATTCAGGGTACAGAGGTTCATGCTATGGATAGCAAAACGTACTCTACACTGATTCTCCCTTTAGATCCAGAAATGAATTTAGAGTCTGGTGGAGAAATTCAGTGGATGGAAGCTATGGGACGCTATAGAATTACAAGAGATCATTAGAGATAATATCTCTAACTACTTTCTTCATAGGTTAAGTTAAGCCTTTGAAGCTCTTGCATGATTCAGAGGTCATGTTGTGAATTCTGCTCAAGTTTCTACGCCTAGGAGTGCATGGGTACTACTTTTTGTAGCATTATTTGCAGTCTCAAGTGCTGGTGCTGTTCTCCAATCAATGACTGAAGTCCCTCCTATTCTTCGTGCATCTTGGAGAATGCAAGGGACAGCGTTAATTCTATTACCTGGTTTTATTTATCAATTATATAACATTGATAGAAGTATTTTCGTATTGAAAGATATCCTGATTATATTAGTATCAAGTATTTTTCTAGCAGCACATTTTGGTTCTTGGGTATGGTCACTAGATCATACAAGTTTAGTGCATAGTCTTCTTTTTGTTACCAGTCATCCATTAGTTGTAGTTCTTTTAATGCCTATTTTAGGTTCAGAAATTAGAAGAGGGCATATTCTTGGTGCATCCATAGGTTTCTTTGGTGCAGCTTTAACTTTGAAAGACATTGATTCTGGTGGTGAAGTAACTTTGATAGGAAATTTATTTGCATTTATTGGTGCAATGACAGTTGTAGGCTATCTATTCTCAGGAAGGTATCTAAGATCTGAAAGAAATATGCCACTCTTCATTTATGCCTTTCCAGTAACTTTTCTTTCATCATTATGGTTAACACCCACATCATTAATTCTTGAAGGTACCAGTTTTTCTCAAGTCGTACCTGAAGTTTCAGTATTTGGATGGATTGATATTAGTTGGTTAATATGGGTTGGCTACTTATCATTAGGTCCAGGTTTACTTGGGCATACGGGAATAAATGCTGTATTACGCTGGTTTTCTCCGCTAATAGTCTCTATTGCTTTGTTATTTGAACCAGTCATTGGAGGATTTATCGGTTATATTTGGAATGGTGAAATTTCATTAGGTATCTGGACCGTGATAGGAGGTTTTATGATGCTAATTGGAGCAATATTAGTGAAATTTGAAGAGGCGAATGAACAAACTCGTGATGAATCGCCTTCATGAACTAATGGTTCCTCCGAATGATATGAGTAAACCAGTATTGTTTATCACAAATGACGATGGTATTGAAGCTCCTGGAATTCAGGAGTTAATTAGGCAATTAAATATTGAGGGTTTTCCTCTTTTTGTTTTAGCACCATCTACCGAACAATCTGCTACAGGTATGCGTATTTCTGTTCGTAAAAAACTAAAAGTCAGAAATAGGCAAGATATCGCTGATAAATTACAATCAGACATAACAATTCCTCTGAAAATGTATTCTCTTGATGGTTCACCGTGTGACTGTGTAATTGCAGCACTTGATGGTGGGATAGGTATGTTAGAACCTGAATTAATGCCAACAATGTGTATTTCCGGAGTAAATCAAGGACCAAATATCTCAATCGATATTATGCACTCAGGAACGGTTTCTGCTGCGAGAGAGAGTGCACTCTATGGGTTACCATCAATAGCAGTAAGTTTGGCTACATATGAACATAGTAATTTTGAATACTCTGTTAAAGGTGCAATAAAAATAATGCAATCTTGCCTTGATTTTTTACCTAAGGTACCATCAGACTTCCTTAGGAAGAATGGTTCGAAATCAGTAATAGAATTGAATCCCAGTCTTGAATATATAAGGGAAAATTTCGCCCTTGGAAATATCTTTCTGAATCTCAATGCACCAGTTAAATGGAATGGGGATTACAATACTGTATCTCTAGGTTCTCGTTGGTATAGAAATGCGATAAAAAGTCACGATTTAGAAGATGGTTCTATGGCATTTGAGGTTGGTGCAGCAGAAATAGTAGATGAAGAAATTCCCGGGACTGATTGTTTCTCTGTGAATTCAGCTGAATATGCTATATCTCCAATCTCTTCATGGCCAGTTAATCATCCATTAGGAATTACCAGAGATGTTCTAGATGCAGCGACAAAATCTGATGAAAATGGTCTGCCTTACTGGTTAAGTTAAAGCTTATCTAATTCATATTGAGTAATAGCTATGCAAGAGTGTCCCTGTAACCATTTTTCTCCCAATGATATTTTATCATATGTATCAAGAATATCTTTTTCATACTCATTGAAAGGTAAATCATCTGAAAGAATAATACCAATTTTCTCAACAATATTTTTTCCTGTGATATTAGTTCCATTCGCATCTAAGATATTAATTTCCACATTTTCTTTAGTCCATGATTCAATTGTATCTGTAATGTCTCCCCCAGAGTGAAAAATACCTTGTGTGATTTCTTGAAAACGACCTACTGGAGGAATTGGTAATTTCATTATGGCCTTTATTTGTCCTGCAATTGATCTTTCATCAGGCCTTACTCCTGCTAATGTAGTCCCATCAAATAAGATTCTTCTGTCAGGCCCCTCACCACCCTGTAGATGTAAAATGATTAGCGAATCGTTTCTTATACCGTGGGAAATAAAAAGCGTAGAATTAATGGCTCTAACCAAGACATCCATTCTTCCCGAACCCGGCAAATCATTAAGATTCAGTTTACCTGAACTGGGTGCTCTGTGTCCTATAATTGCGTAAAATCGCTTCAAAGAATCACCCAAGGTCAAAATCTACGTCATCGACATTCATCATAGATTGCATTTGTCTTCGCATTTTCCTGTCTCCTTTCATACCTTTCATCATCTTTTTAGATTTGTTCCATTGACCGATTAAATCTTTAACATCTTTTTCTGTACATCCAGAACCTTTTGCTATCCTCTTAATTCTACTATGCTTCAGTAATAATGGTTCATCTTTTTCCTGTTGAGTCATAGAATCCATAATTACTCTATATTTTTCTAGATTCTGTTGCATTTGTTTTTTCTGACCTCTTCCAAGAGCCCCCATCCCTCCAAACATAGTATCGGGAAGATGAGACATAAGCTTGTCAACAGTGCCGATTTTACTCATCATTTCCATTTGAGAATACATGTCAGTTAGTGTAAATCTTCCTGACATCAATCTTTGGGCTAATCTCATTGCTTCTTCTTGATCAAGATCTCCAGGTGCTAAATCAATCAATCCCTTAATGTCACCCATTCCTAAAAGCCTAGAAATAAACCTATCAGATTCGAATTTTTCCAAATCCTTTACCTGTTCTCCTTCTCCAACGAATACAATTGGTGCACCAGTAGTTGCTACTGCTGAAAGCGCTCCGCCTCCTCTGGCTGTACCATCTAATTTCGTAACTATAGTTCCAGTTACTCCCACTAAATCGTGAAATGTTTGTGCAACTTTACCTGCCGCTTGTCCTACTTGCGCATCAATAACTAGGAATCTTTCTGTAGCATTAGCAATCTCTGCTATATTTATCAATTCTTGACGTAATTCGTCATCCAAACTATCTCTACCTGCTGTATCAATAATTACAACATCTGAATTTCCTACTTTCTTTAGACCATTTTTAACAATTTTAGAAGCATCTTTTTCATCAGGTTCTCCATAAACTTCTATATTAGTGCCTTCTAATAATTGACATAATTGTTGATAAGCTCCAGGTCGGTGAACGTCTGCTTCAATAACTCCAACTTTAACTCCGTGTCTTCTTCTCCACCAATCCGCCATTTTTGCAGTTGTAGTAGTTTTTCCTTGACCATATAGACCAACCATCAGTATAGTCTCATTATGTGGTTTAATTTCCCTTGGAGGGCCTAGAATTCTTACTAATTCTGAATAAATTAGATTCATAGCATGTGTTTCTAATTTCAATCCAGGAGGTTTTTCATCCTCTAGCATCCTTCTTTCTATTCTTTCTGTAATTTCTTTTGTTTGCCTTACGTTGAAATCGGCTTCTAATAAGGCTCTTCTAAGTGAGCGACTAAGGTCCTTTACAGATTCTTCATCGACCTTCCTTTTACCCTTCAATAAACCAACCGAACCAAGAATTCGATTCTTGAACCCTTCGAGTGCCACAACCTCGGGTAATGTTAGTGTGGTTTGAAGGTTATTGGAGACGGTGAACTGAAAGGTACAACCCTATCGCCAATCATGGATGCAGCTGGGATAACACTACCACAGATGCAATTTGCCTTTGCAATTGGCTTATTGGGTGTGTATATTGGATGGAGAGGCATCATAGCAAAGATGACTGGTTTTTATGATATGGCTGGGGCATTCAAATATCTTCTATTTGGTATAGTTTCAGGAATGGTATTTGCTGTAGCATCTGATGAAATGATATTAAAATTCGGAGTAATTGAATCTCAACTAAATATCCTCACTGCATTTTTTGTTTCATTACTAATTGGTGCATCCGAATCTGCATTAGTTTTATTTTTACTTGGTAGACCAAAAATTGTAGCCTTACGATCATCAACCCCTTATGGATGGACATTAGGTTTAGGGATGGGGGCTATGTTTACTTCAGTCTTAATTGTAAGACTTTTTAACTCTGAATTAACTTCTGACTTTTCAGGCTTTGATATCATTTCTATTTTAATTGCTCTTTCTATAGCAGTTATTGCATGTCTTGGAAATGCGTTAATTTCTACATACCAAGGTGTGGGGATTTTAACATCTACACGTTTCAAAACTTTCTATGTCAGTACTTTGTGTAGAGGTGTGCTAATTCTTGGCTTGATATTCGTTTTATGGCAACCTTTGATAATCATATTTTTTTCAACTGTAATTTTCTATTACTGGCCAACTGCTCAAACAAAATGGCTACCATTAGGTATGACTCCAGCAGCCTCACAAGCATTCCGTAGAACTATACGTCAAGATGAAAAAATCCGTATTGCAGCTGATAATAGAGTGCGTGGAGAAAGAGTAAAAAATACTCAAGAATTACTGGATATTGATAGTGAAGAATAACTTTGATGAAAAATTGCAAAATATTGCTTAATCATTACATTTAGAATGGTCGAATAAGTATGATTATATCTGTTCTATTAAGGCAGGTGAAATAATGAGAGTAATTATCGCAGGTGCTGGCGAGGTCGGCAGAGGAGTCGCTGAAGCTCTTAGGGAAGAAAAAAGAAGCGTAGCTCTAATCGATCCTAACCCAAGCGCAATAAATGAATCTCAATCATTAGACTGCTTATTAGTGACTGGTTCGGTTCTGTCTAGGGACTCTCTTCTAAGAGCAGGGATTAATGATGCAGAGATTATTGTAATGGCAACAAACAATGATGAAATAAATCTTCTTTCATGTGCATTCGCTAAGAGAGTCTACAGTGAAAGAGTGGGCGATCGAAATGCATCAGGGTTAACTGCAATTGCAGTAATTAGTAATCCGGATTTAATGAACTTAAACAAAGGTGCTGGGCCACTCGAAAAATGGACACGTGCAGATCATATTGTATGTGCCTCCGATGAGATTGTAGAACAATTAGCTGCGGGACTGCTTGCTCCCTCAATTGATGAAATACTTGCATTTGGAGATAACTCTTGGATTTCTTCAGTAGAAGTGACATCTAAATCAGCTTTAATCGGTGTTAAAACTAGTGAAGCCGGAAATATTTTTGTAGACCTACCATCCATTTATGCGATTTCTTTAAGTGAAGGTGGCGGGAAATTAACTACGGGTGAGGAAGTAATTTCAGAAGGGGACACTCTCGTTTTTGTTTCCCGTTCCACATCACAATTCGGACAAATTACTAAAGCCATTGGATGTATTGATCCAGAACTCCCAGAGAAACCTCAAGTGGCTATTTTTGGAGCTACACAATTCGGAAATAAATTATCCAAACACTACCTAGAGATAGGCTCTGAAGTAGTGGTAATTGAGCCCGATTTAGATTTAGCTAACGAATTAGTAGGTTCACAAATAGGTATCAATAAAAGATTAGATGTTATTCATGGAGACCCTCAAGATGAGGATTTGTTGAGAGAGTTAGGTATAGATCAACAAGATATCACGGTAGCTGCACTTGATGATGATAACCTTAACATCGCAATTTCAATGCGTGCTAAAGATAAAGGTGTTTCAAGAACAGGTTTACTTCTAAATGACAGGGCACTAGTTGAAGCTGTACAGAGAATTGGATTAACTAGACCAATTAGTAGGCGTTTAGTGACAGTCACCTCAATACTCAAATCAATCCATATGAATGTACCAGGTGCCTACCAATCGATACCAACAATACCTGAATTAATTTCTATGTCTGCTACATTAAGTTCAGATAATAATTTGGTTGGTAGAAGTATTTCTGATGCCGAGAACAAAATAGGTTGTAGGATTGTAATGATTGAGAGAATAAATGAAGAAGGAGCCGTCGAGGTCCAAATTCCGAATCAAGTTGAAAGCCTTGAGATGTCAGATAAAATTTATATTTTCTTAGAAAAATCCGATATAAAAAGAGTTGAGAGGTCTTTGGAGAACTAATAATGCGTTGGGATGTAATTGGTTTAGTATTAGGTTGGACGATTAGAGTAGTTTGCGTCCCCCTATCTTTAGTTGGTTTATTCAGCTTCTTCACCGAAGGTCAAGACTATGCAATTAAAACATACTTAATCCCAATAATTATCGCTGTACTGGTCAGTCAATGGTTTATATTCCGATCAAAGAAAAATACTAGTCATCAAAGAGTTAGAGATAGGGAAGCTTTCGCTTCAGTAGCATTGGGTTGGATTCCGGTAATTCTTCTTGGTTCTATGCCTTTCTGGCTTGGAGGGACCTTCTATGGACCCTATCATTTCGGTGACGTAGGCTTTATAGAAATTCTTCGTGGACTACTGTATTCATGGTTCGAATCGATGTCTGGTTTCACAACTACTGGAGCAACAGTTATTGATTCATCTGTAAGTCCTGTATGTATAAATGCTTTAGAAAATATGGTTGGAGAGGATTTAGACTGTATAGCGGAGCAAAAAAGGAGTATCATCCTATGGCGTTCTTTGACCCAATGGCTTGGAGGTATTGGAGTAATTATGCTCGGTTTAATGATATTTTCTAGTGTTTTAGGAGGTGGAATGAATCTAGCAAGAGCTGAATTAACCGGCCCATCATTATCTCGATTAAGTCCTAATCTACAGTCCACAGCTAGAAGATTATGGTTAATTTATAGCGTTCTCACTGCTTTTGAACTAGGGTTATTGTATTATGTAGGAGACATGTCGATTTTTGATTCTGTCAATTATTCAATGACAACTCTTGCCTCAGGTGGTTTTGGTACTACTGATGCGGGAATTACTGAGTTTGATTCTGCTTTGATTGAATCCATTGTAATGGTGTTTATGTTACTGACATGTATTAATTACAGTCTTTACCATCTTTTCATTGCGGGTAGAACAAAAGAGGCATTGAAAGATGAAGAATTGAAAGTGTTTCTATTAATTGTGTTAGTAGCATGGATTGCAATGTCAGTAAATCTTCTTCGGACCGACAATTATGGTTACAGTTTCCTAGAGACTTTAAGACATACAGCATTTCAGGCAATTTCTATTTCTAGTACTGGTTATTCCTCAACTGATTTTTCAACATGGCCTGTATTCAGTCAATTCGTACTACTATTATTGATGATAATTGGGGCTTCGGCCGGATCAACAGGAGGTGGTCTCAAAGTGCTCCGTATCCGTATTGCTTTCGAACTGGCTAAGAGAGAAGTATTGCGTATTATTCAGCCAAAGAAAGTTATTGCAATGAGGGTAAATGAAGAAGTGATAGATGAAGAACAAGTATTTATCGTGTTAGGGATGATAAGCGCTTGGTTAGTTCTTGCAATGTCTTCAATGTTGTTCATTTCATTCCTAGAACCAAGTTGGAGTTTAGATGATGTACTCTCAGTAGTTGTGTCTTCTCTTGGAAATACAGGTCCTGCTTTAGGTTCATATGGTCCTACTGCAACGTGGTCAAGTATGGGTGAAGTAACTCTATTCTGGACGTCAATCCTAATGTGGTTTGGTCGTCTTGAGTTACTAACCGTGTTAGTTTTATTACATCCAAAAACTTGGTCAGATGCTCATTAATCAGAATGAATCAAGTGTGAATTGAGTCCCCGAAGGTTCTATATTTTCTTCTTCAACTTTCTCTTCTGAATCGAACTTAATGTCTTGATCTAAGTCATTATTATCTTCCTCAATCTCTTCATTGAATGCTTCAATAATTTTCATTCCTATTGGCTTTGACTTAGCAATTCCATAGAGTGACAAGTGGTCATCAAGAGTTAAATTTAGTTTTTTTGATAATGATAAATCCAGGGGGTCGCCTCCAATTTCTGAATCATGAACTGCTAATAGATTGGGCCACAATTCTTCTCTAATAGATGCCTTACTAGTATCTAATTGTTTACTTAAATTATCAATAATTGAACTTCTAATACCAGAACCACCTCTTCTAAGGAAATTTGGATATGTGATAAAGGGGTCTCTTGCAGAGTCGATAGGCTTCATTGCAACCGCTGCTTGCGCGGATAGTACCGAACCCCAATACCAAGACCTATACGCTCTGTTCTTGTATTTTGTAGCTAAGGCCCTATCTGCACTGACCATTGCTGTGCTTAATTCCTCCAGTGTCCTATTATCAAATACACTTTGATTGTTCCAAGTAAACCAAGATATCATTTGGTCCGGATCTTTATCTGAATTAAGTAGTATTTTCCCTGCATCTTTACCCGATTTACTTTTGTAAACTGCTTGTAATGCCTTGAAAACGTCTATTTGAGAATCTCTAACTGCTACTGAGGCCAAGTCTCTAACTGCTGCCAGATCAATATGCTCACCTGAAATAACTGAAACTGCTTGTAAATCTCTAACTAATGCCCTTAGGTCTCCAGGATTTCCACCTATTAGAGCTTCAAGCGCTTCTGGATCTATCGAATATCCTTCTGCATCCAAAACTCTTCTTGAAATCTTTCGCATATTCATTTTTTCTACTCTCTTGAACATTATTTGTTCAGCAAGTTTTAGTACACGATTTTTNTTTTTCTTCCAACTTCTACNACTTCCCCACANTTTCATTGGTTCATTACATGTCATAATTATAGGTTGTTTAGTNTTTCTTAGAAGGTTAATTAATTCGGCTTTACCNCCNGAATCTCCCTTTAANTTNTCCTCATCTCCACTGATTCTTTTCTCAATNGATTCATCATTAAGTTCAGCAAAACTTCCACTCAAATGGTCAACCTCATCTAATAGAATCAGAGTTCTNCCATTTTTCTTCTTNTCGCCCGAAAATTGATCTAATGAAATGTGTTGAGAACCCCTAGTAGCGGCNTTTCTAATAGCAGCAGCGTTTCTTTCTTCAGAAGCNTTCAGTTCTATAACTGTCCAACCNTTTTCATTGCCNATTGCTTTTGCCAGAGTTGTTTTACCTACTCCTGGTGGGCCTGAAAGTAATATTCCNTTTTTNTCAGGTGGATTGGNNGAGTCCCATTGTTCTAACCAGGTTCTGATTTTTCTTANCTGNGTANCATTACCTTCCATTTTTTGTATTGAAGNNGGCCTATATCTNTCGGTCCAATCNTCAACCAAGTGCTCTGNCACGAGNCTTGCTTAAGTTGGCGCTTATTGAAGATTATTCAAAATAATGTTGAAACCATATTCGAGTTTATTANTANTAANAGTTCATTAATNTCAGCTCGAATTTGTTTTTGNTCATCTCTTCTTCTTATTGTAACAGTATTATCNTCGAGNGATTGNTGNTCAACAGTAATCGCCCAAGGAACNCCAATTTCATCTGCTCTAGCGTATCTNCTNCCAATTGATTTACTTGAGTCAATAAGACATTTGATNCCCTTTATTTGATTAATTTGNGAATTTAGTTTCCTTGCTGCCANCCCCATCCCGTCTTTCTCAAANAANGGTAAAACAATGANNTCTGCNGGNGCNACNGATTCTTTTAATTTGAGNAGATTATAATTTTCTCCTTCCTTTTCTGTTTCTTCATAAGCATGATCTAAGATNTGCCAAATTATTCTATCNATACCGAAAGCAGGNTCTATTACATGTGGTGTNAACCATTCTCCNGCAATGCTNTTATGNACCATTTTCTTTTCTACCATCTGTTCAGTAATCTCTACATTAGTNCCATCACTNAGTTCNAATTTAAATGGTAAGTTATCNGGTAANTGACTCAAATTTTCNAGAGCTGCTAGGACTAGACCNGCTCTAGCTCTAAACATTGGNCCTAGGACTGAAGTTTTAGGTGATAGNATTTCTTTATTTTCAACTTTCACTTCTTCAAATTCTCTCCAAGCTCTCAATGAACTTGAGTTAGAGTGTTTTTCATGNGATAGTAAGTCATGACAAGTCCTGTTTGCNATCCCTACGCATTCAATCCAACCATGTTCTCCTAGAATCTCACAGTCCCAACAATCTTCAGCATAATGGGCCATTTCATTACCTTCATGCTGCCTGAATCTTATTTTNGAAGGATTAATNCCTACTCTAACTAGGAAATCCCATGTCCTCGATAAGAATAGACCTACGGTACTATCTTTAATCACATTATTATCGATAGCGTCTTGGAAAGTCATTTTAACTTCTTTATGTTTATTCCCATTTGGATCAGGTATCAGAGAAATCTTCTCAGTATTCATAGACAAGTCGACTAAAGGTGGTTTTTCAGGATCTATAAAATATTCTAACTCTGCCATATTAAATTCTCTTAATCTAATCATTCCCTGTCTAGGGCTTATTTCATTCCTATATCCCTTGCCTGTTTGAATGGCTCCAAATGGTAATTTCTGCCTAAAATGCCTGTATAATGAGGGAAAGAGCATGAACATTCCCTGAGCGGTTTCAGGTCTCATATATGCTTGTCTACTAGATTTCATGGCTCCTATCTTTGTTCCAAACATTAGATTCATCGGTTTCGAAGGAGTCCACTGTGATTTTTCACAATTCGGACAACTTATTTTTTCTGAACTCAAAATAACATCAATTTCCTCCGAACCTAGTATGTCTGGATTTGGATGATATCCTTCTACCAATTGATCGGCTCTGAAAGCGCTAGAACAGTTTTCGCATTGTGTCATTAAATCATTAAATTCACCAACATGGCCACTTGCGACCAATACATTTTCAGGTGTAATTGTAGGTGAATCTATTTCCACAATATCTCCATTTACGGTCCAATGTTCAATCCAATTTTGAATCACTCTCCTTCTAATCGAAGCCCCCACAGGACCATAATCAATTAATCCTGAAACACCGCCATATATCTCGAAAGCAGGAAGTACAATACCTCTTCTTTTCAGCATTGCTGAGAGTCTCTCAATACGCTTCTCATCAGTCATATGATAGACGTTTGAATCAGTGTTTACCTTTCAAGCCATCCTTAGTTGATTAGAATAAAAATTGGTTATTTAGTGTTTTCAGGGATTTTCAAATTTTTATTTTTCACATGTATATGTTGATGAATTAATCCAACATTATAAGTACTCAATCGATACGCTTCGGGTCGCGGTGTATTTTAAATGCCAGTTATTGAATACGTACATGACTTGATGGAGTCTGAAGAACTCCTAGAAAAGTTGTGTCCACCCGTACGTAATTGGTTCAAGGATAAGTTCCCTGATTTCACACATCCGCAGAAAGTTGCAATTCCAAAGATAATGGATGGAGAACATCTGTTACTCTGCTCACCAACTGGTTCAGGTAAGACTCTAACAGCATTCTTGACAGTAATTAATGATTTAGTCAGTCGCTCTTTGGATGGAAGTCTAGAAAACTCTGTACAATGTATGTATATCTCTCCAATCAAGGCACTTGCAAATGATATTCAGAAGAATTTAATAGGACCATTAACAGAAATTAAAGAAAGTTATCTCCCATCTAGGGCCAAGGATATCACAGTAGGTCTGAGGACTGGAGATACACCGCAAAAAGAAAGAGAGCGAATGCTGAAAAAACCACCTCATATTTTGATTACTACTCCTGAATCTTTAGGACTCGCATTAGCCAGTAAAAGATTCAGGCCCATTCTTAATGATATGAAATGGATGATAATTGATGAAATGCACTCTTTAGTACCAACTAAAAGAGGTACGCATTTATCTTTA
>PCAW01000023.1:0-9710 GCA_002730775.1 Methanobacteriota archaeon
TAGGCGCAGCTCATAAGTTAAGGTGATTAAATGAAAATGAGTAGTGACTTAGGAAAGATGTACCGTCGTAATTACATGGTAAAATCACAGCTTAGGTCACTGACTGAAAAAAGCAAAGCCCTCAATGCTAGAATAAATAACGACACTAAAATAGATGAATGGGCAGAGTCTTACATTACTCGCGCTGACGCACAGATAGATGATGTAAGCGACTACATGAACTACCGTAACCTCGGACAGCTAGCACATGTTAGGAGGCCCGGACCATCAACTAAAGCCCTTCCAGCTCCTAAGCTCCCCATATATGGCCAACAACGCCAACCTGCACCTGCACCAGCACCTGCACCTAAACCCCCAACCAACAATCCATACACTACTCCTTCACCCCCACCCAGCGACAGAGATGGGGATGGTGTTCCCGACAAAAACGACGCGTTCCCCAACGACCCAACCCAACAGTACGACCGAGATGGTGACGGCTACGGCGACAACGCCAGTGGCAACAAGCCTGACGAATATCCAGATGACTCTACTGAATGGGAAGATTCTGATAATGATGGCTATGGTGATAATTATGACCTATTCGGTAATCTAACTGATAACCTTCCACAAGTTACCCTTGGTTCAACTGCTGGGGCATTATTAATGCTTGGTGGTATGGGTGCTGTATATGGATTAGTTACTTACAATGAATATAAATCACAAAAGAAACTAAAGGTAGGTGCAAAAGAGAGGCTAAAAAGAATGGCCATATACGCGGGAGTAGGTGCTGGAATAGGAACTTTATACAAAGGAATAGTCGGGACCGGACAAGCAACAGGATATTATTGAGGAATTAAGATGTTACCAAAAAGCAGTGAAATAAAAGAATACTTTTTCGCACACCCTATTGCTGGTACTTTCATTGCGTTCGCTGCGGCAGAAGCGATTAAGACACTCTATGAGTCAATTATTAATTCTAAAGGACAAAGCCCGTTTAGTACCTATACGGACATAAGAAGCGGAGATATACTAGACGACTTGGGGCAGTTAGGTATGACTAGAATAGAAAAACTAGATTCAGTAGAAGTCCCAGCCCCCGGAGAGCATTTAACCTCTACCGACCAGCAAAAAAAATGGTATCAAAGTAAGTATGACCACATGTATCGACACCACCAAGTCGACCACTATGACACTCACAAAGGAGACAAATTCTTTGGTAGTCTAGGCTCTACTTCAACCACTACTTCTACTTCATCTGCTCATGGAGGAAATGAACGAGCACCTACAGGGTCTACTTGGGACAAGCTTAAGATGCCAGGAGAAAGGCCACAGATGTTTGGTGGGCCAAAGAAAGGTTCAGTTTTAATGGGACCTCCTTCTATGCGCCGTCGCATTTCTCTTAACTCTATTACGCTAGGTGGCCATTGCAATGTCCCACAGAAACTAAATCAAGAACGCGAGCAATTAGGTACAAGTAGTCACTTTGGTATGATGAACATGATGCCTGAACAATCTGCTGACGCAACAGACAACCCATTGGTGTGATAATATGAACCCGCATAATAGCCTAAGCCACTTTGAATTTACCGAAATAAACAACCATGTTCTAAAGAACGGAGGAACAGTAGCAGCTCCTCGTAGTAAGAGAAATGTAAGATATGTTGCACCTAGAGATTTACCTAACAGTACCTTTGGAGAAATTACCACAGGTGAAGGATTGTTCCTAGGTGCTTCTGCTCCTGTAATCATCGCAGCCACAGCTGGCCTTTATGCCGCAGGTGGTATGTTCTCAGCTTGGAGTCAAGAGTTCTTTATTGGGAACAAGAGAAACTTACCTTGGAAGACTATCGCTAAGCGCAACGCTATTCTTGGAGGGGTCTTTGGACTTATTTCAGTTGCAGCCTTAACAGCTACGCTCGCTAAGAACTAAAGCTTACGCTAGAAGTTAGCGTAAAATAAGTGAATTAACTTCACTCAGGTTTTGCTAGTCCGCCGGAGGAAATGTTCAATAGGTCGCACTGTTTCTTCATTATTGCGATTCCATCTTCAATTCCTACATTAGCTATAACGCGTGTCAAAACTGTTTTGACTCCATCATATACTATTTCCATGCTTACTGTTGTTTCATTCATTTCTTTTGCCATTCTTAATCACCTTTGGTTTTTTTGTTTTTTGGTTTTTTGCGGAATTTCGACATCTTGCGTTCATCTTTGTTCGGTTTCCATGTTATTGTACGAGGGTCTGATTTGGCTATGCCTTGTTCCGCCTTGTTACTACGCATCTTTCTCTTGGCTTTATATGTTTTGGAACGAAGTTTGGCATTAGGGTCATATTTCTCTTGTCCTTTTCTAAGCCCAACTGCGTGTTCATTCGACCAACCAATAGCATGATTTAGTTCAGCAGAACGATGAAGAGGACGGTCTAAGCCATCTCCCATGATTTCATCCCAAGGTCGACCCAAGCAGGGTACAGAACCAGCGGTTTTCTTCCAATCACAAGACATACACTCAACAGTTCCTTGGTGACTCCAAAGCTGAGTTTGACCAGTAGTAGAAGTACGAGCAGACTCAACGGCACCCATTCTCCAAAAGAAGCGAATTTCTAAGTGACCACATTTAGGACAAAAGAAGGGCTGGTCACTTCCCGGAATCATTACCTGGTCTCCTTCATCTGTAATTTTACCGTCTTTAATGTCTTCACATACAGGACAACGCTTGCTTAAGTCCCATTCTTTACCTTTAATTCTCTCATCTTGTGCCATTATTCATTCCCCTCTAGTGTAAAGCCAAACCCGGCATCTATCGGGTTGTTAGCCATTGAATTTAGCATTATCTCCATCCAAGCTGCCATAGCAAGATAAGCAAGGGACTTACTTGAACCCTTGAAACTAAAGGCAGTTCCATTTCCAGCGCCTACTGCTATTAGTACATCTTCGACCCCTACTTCCGCCAATCTCGCTCTGCATTCGTCAATAATAGCCATGGCTGCTTCATTTGTCACTCTTCTTCACCTAATCCTGCTGTGGAGGCAAGAGCATTTCTAACGCTCTCTATATTCTTTTTAGATTCTTGACTTACTTCTGTATCAAAGTCATAGTAAGCCCAAGACTGTAAAAATTTTCTAATTCTCTTTAGATAGCTAGTAGTATCATTAATCCAATTATCTTTATGTTGATTGAGAAACTTAACTGCCTTATCGCGCTTAACTACCCAGCAGCGGTGGCACATACATACTTGAGCATCGACAAGACGGTAGCGGATTACAACTTCTTCCTCTTCCTCCTCTTCCTCCTCTTGCTTCTTACGCCCTTGATATTCTTCTAGTTCATCTTCCCACACTTCTTCATACTCTTCATAGCGTGGACTTTCTAGTCGATGGCTGCGAGTCATAGAACCACATTCAACACAGGGAACAAAGTCTCCTTTGATATCCGGGCGCTCGACGATTCGCATGTTAGTAAGTGGGATTCACTATGACCATAAATGAAAGGTTTAATCTGAAGAAAAGGGCTATATGCGTGAACTTAGTGAGCTAAGCCATGGCAGGCAAGACGACCATAACAGCCCCTCATGATTCCAGGCAAGGAGAAGTACCTATCGGAGCAGAAGTTACTGCTGGCGAAACTACAGGTAAGCTAAAAGTATTCGACACTGGTGTTGATGGCTTTCCTAATTTGACTGGAGCTGGCGGAGACTTAGTACAAGGATTCCACGCATTAACAATAGACAAAGACTTAGGAGCACAGAGTTTAGATGTAGCTTACATGAATAGCAGTACTAACCCAGTTGTAGTACCTATCAAGGCAAAGCGTAGTATAACACTTTTAGCAGCTTCAGGTAATTCTCAAACTGTATATGTTGGAGATTCTGCTACTGCCGCCGCTGCATCAGCAGCAGACTGTATAGGATTCCCTTTGGCAGCCGGGGCAGCCTTAACACTTGAGATAACTCTTGGTTCTCAAATATTCTTAGATTGTATTACTGCTGATTGCGTAGTTCATTGGATAGCAGTTTGATTGCGTTTTTAGCGTCTTACCGCCGTTTCCTTTATCTTCACTCCCAAGCTGAATAGTAATCATGACAGTAACTGACGCGAGCCAGCAAACCTCCCAAACCGCCTTATCTATGAATATAGAACATGCTCAAGTTGTAGCCAATACCGTAAGGAGTACTCTTGGGCCTAAAGGCCTAGATAAAATGCTAACAGATGCTGGAGGCCGTGTTACTATTACTAACGACGGAGCTACAATTCTTCGTAATGTAAACTGGGTTTCACCTATTGCTAAGAAAATAGTGGAAGTAGCAAGAACTCAAGAAGAACAATGTTATGATGGTACAACAACTGCTATTATTCTCACAGCGGAGCTTCTAAAGAAAGCCGAGTTATTACTTGAAAGCGGAGTTCACCCAACTACTATCGTGGAAGGTTACCGCGCAGCGACAATGAAGGGGAAAGAATATCTTACTGAAATGATAGCTGACCCTGATGAAAAGATGTTGCTAGCAATAGCTATGACCGCCATGACAGGGAAGAGTGCAGAGGGAGAAAGAGAACATCTTGCTAAGTTATGTCTTGAAGTTGTTGAAGCATCTCGCCCTGAGGCCGTTCATATTATGACTAGAACCGGGTCTCCAATTTCTGATTCCTTTTCGCCTAACGGTATTGTTGTTGGCAGACAAAAGATACACTCTGCTATGCCGGAGACTTTGACACATGTCAAAATTGCTCTCATTGATGGTGGCCTTGAACTTGAAGAGTTTGGACAGGGAGTAAGTCTAAATCTTGGCTCTTACAATGAATCAATAGAATATCAGAAAGGTCGCAAAGATGCTCTTAAGCAAATGGCAGACCATCTTATCGGTTTAGAAGCAAACTTAGTATTAACCACTAAGAATATTGACCCATGGATAGCTGAGTATCTAGCTCGTAATAATGTTGTAGCTGCAAGGCGCTGCGCAGCATCTAACCTAGAAGCAGTTGCCCGAGCTACTAATGGTTTAATTGTCTCCGGCTATGAAGACTTAGAGTCTGAAGATTTAGGAGTGGCTGGTAAAATGGAAGAAACCATCCAAGAAGGCCAATCACCATTTATGCTTTTACACGACACACCTAACAATGATACTGCTTCACTAATTATCTGTGCCCCTACAGAAGAAGTGGCAAATGAGATTCGCCGTGCTATGGACGACGCTATGGGAGTAGTGTGGGTAGCTAAGAATGATGGGAAAATAGTTCCTGGTGGTAGCGCTCCTCAAGTAGAGATGGCACACCACCTAAGAAACTACGCAGCATCAGTAGGAGGCAGAGAATCTTTAGCGGTCTCAGCATTTGCAGAAGCACTAGAAATAGTTCCTAGAACTTTGGCTGAAAACGCTGGATTATCCCCTATCGACACCTTAATGGAGTTAAGAAAGGCTCATAGTAACTCTAATGGAAAGGCTTCTAGTATGAGTTATGGGCTGAATGTATATACCGGAGAAGTTGTTGATATGCTAAAAGAGGGCGTCGTTGAGCCCGAAAAGGTTGTAAGGCAAGCTATGGAATCTGCTACCGAAACTGCAGTAATGGTTTTGCGAATTGATGATATTATTAGTGCTAAAGAACCCGAAATTGACGATTTAATGTGAGTGATAAAATGCAAAGTGGAATACCAATAGGAACCAACCCGATATTAGAACAAGTTATGTTTGGCAACGGAAGCCAAGATATGTCAGATGAAATGCAAGAATACCGCGAAAAACAAAAAGAGTCAGAATTGCGGCTACTTGGAACCATGCTGTTTCAATCAGTCTTACTAGCCTTCTGTATTCTATTATACATAAACTGGAGCTGGAGTCATTTTGATAACTCATATGAGTCTGCGATGTTTTACGGCTTTGCAGGCTTCTCAGTGCAAGCAGCGTTTTACTTTATTTATCGTGCAGTCTTTGAAGACTCTAGTGACCATCGTCGTCAGCTAAAACGCATGAGAAACAAGAACCGTCAGCGTATGGCCCATCTTAAATTTGAACAAGAGAAGGCTCAGTTAGAGGCGGTACTTAGTCAACAAATGGGTATTTATCAAAGCAACTTAGGAGCTGCTATGGCGGATAATATAATTACTCCTCAAGAGTCAGAGGTGTTGGCGGGAAACTTAGGCGATATTCAGCAACTTCTAGCCCAGCTAAATACACTTCAACAATTACAACAAGTACCCCAACAAGTAGCTCAGCAAGTAACACCGGAGTCATTAGGGATAGACCGCCACAGAATAATGGGAATACCATTAGGGCCGAAACTAACATTGAACCAATCCTTGCCCAAATCCTCGAAAGACTCAACCGTATTGAATCTAGCACCACAAGGAACACAGGACCAAGTAGTAGAGCAAGAAGCGGCTCAACTAGAGAAAGCAGCAGAGAATCTGCAATGAGGTGTACCGCCCTAACCCTTGAAGGTAAGAGGTGTACTAGGACAACCAAAGGCGGAGACCACTGCTGGCAACATAGGTGATAAAATGGGAGTAATTTTTAGAGATGAATACGATGACCAGCAAGAGTCATTAATGAAAAGTATAGCAATCGGTAATACATGGCAGTTTCGTATATTCAAAATCAAAGCAATGCTTTGGGGGACGATAGCATGTGTCGCATCAGGGGCTACAGCGCTGCTGATTGACTACGGGGTTTACAAGCTTACAGATGCTCCTAACATAGTCGCTTGGCTATTGGGGTGAATGTATGGTCGACCCAGTGAGTGCAGGTGTAATCGTAGTTGCTCATGGGTTTTGGAAAGTAGTTGATTGGGCTGGAAAGTTTGTAACACACAATGTTGGTATTTATGGTGCAACCGAGGCAGGTAAAACAACGCTAGACCAGCAACTAATGACCGAGGGCTATGTTGAGCCACTAGACGAGCGCCATCGAACACATCACAAAAAGAAATGGCTTTCTAAACATTATCACTTACCTTCTTCTACAACTAAAAGAGTAAGGTCAGAAGGACTTTCCAAGACACTAGTTTCTAGAGACATAGGCGGACATACACAATATATGCCAATGTGGATTCAAGATATGTATAAGAGAAGAATAGAGACACTTGTGATAGTTATTGACCATAGGCACCTAGAGGATAGAAATAATACTGATAATCAGGTTGCGGTTGGATATATTGTTGACTATCTAGTAAAAGGAAAGAAACCTAGAGGGATTGGTCTTATATCTAGATTCAGGGCTAGAAGGTGGAGGCCAAAAAGAATTCTTATACTTGCAAACAAAGCTGACTTATGGTTAGACGAAGATGGCTACTCTCAGTGGGAAAGAGGTCTTATCTCCGAGCATGTTATCTTTGAACCGTTTAAAGAAAGCTTATATCAACTCCAAAAGCTGCACATACCAGTGAGGGTGGAGGCTATGTCTGCCACCGTGGGCTGGAATGTCGAAGATGCTTTAATGAGGGGGTTTAATGACTTATGACAGAAACAAATGATAGAATGACAGACCTAATGAGCCAACTACCGCAAAACCGCGGAGTCGATTGGGACGCAGTAATGCCAGTAATTGAATTTACATTTAGTACGCATCCTGACCCAGTAAAGGCTAGAAAACAAAACATCAAGAAAGCATTAAAGACGCTAAAACCAGTTAAGCGCATAACGGGCTTCTTTGGTTACAAGTTCGCTAATGCACCGTTTCGCTGTGTAATCACTGGAGTTGATTGTAGGAGCATGGATTATGGAGATTTATTTAATCAATACTTTAGAGACCCTGCTAACATGCAACCAAGACCATTTAGACCATGGACTGGAGTAGTCGAAGGTAAAGGAAGACAATTAAACGGAACATACTGTCCACAAGCTATGCAACTCTATCACCTATTACAAGAGTGGATAGAGCAAGAAGAGCAAGAGGATGAAAGAGGATTTTTCAAGGCTATGAAGAAAAAAGGGGTAAGTTTTGTACCAATCAAAAAAGGCCCAAAGAAAGAAGAGGCACCTCTCATTGTAAAATGGACTCCGGCGTTCATAGAAGCTCAAAGAGATGGTTTACCTATTATTCATTACAAAAACCCAGTTACTGGAGAAAATGACATTACTATGATTGTATTTGATAATAGGATTCTTGCTAATACTATGCCTCAAAATAGCACTTTAGGTAGTAATATGAGTGTAGATAAGTACTATGAAATACTTGAAAANGCCGCCAAAGAAGAACAAAACTCTACCCCATAACGACTGAAACATTCAAGTGTAATTACTGCTTGCGTTCTGATATGGGACTATTTAATTCTAATAATGGAAGCCCCCTCACACCTAATGGAGTAGGTGGAGGACCGACAGACGCACAAAAGCAATTATTCGCTAATGCAGCACAAGACTCAGGTCTTGCTGCTATGGGAATGGGCATGGTTGACCAAATGACAGGTGGTCAAGCAATGCAGAACGAAGACCAAGTAAAACTACTATACCAACTAATGGCAGCTCACCCTAACCAAGTTGCCCTTTTCTTCCACGACCACCCTTACTTTTTACCTGAGTTAGTAAATATGATTGGACTTGTAGTCCGAAGNGAACTATTTGCNATNTTTAACTCAGATATGATTCCAGCAGTTAAGGTAAACAAAGAACATGAAGACTATCAAAAGTATTCTAGTATAACTCAAGAAAACATTGACACCCAACTAAGTAAAGTATTACCTCCACAGAATATTCAAATGTCTATTCAACAAGGTGATATGCAAGCAATGCAATTAATGAACGGACATAACCAACACCAAATGATGCATCAACAACAACAACAACAACAAATGATGCAACAACAAATGTATCAACAACAGATGATGGGGCAACAAATGCCACAACGAGGCTTCGGAGATGCATTAGCAGGTTTTGGTTCTTCTCTTATCCGAGGAAGCTTAGGGCTGCCAGCTGTACAACCTGGACAACCAATGGGACAACAACCCATGATGGGACAACAACCCATGCAAGGCTACCCTCAACAATACTGAGGGAAGTGAATGGGACAAAATTACTCGGTAATGCCAACCAGGGTTTCTAACCTTGGTACCAGTATAGAGTCCAAAAAGCTATTACAAGATGAGCAGGTAAAACTAGCTAATAGCTCANTGTCATTTCTGTTATATTACATCAGTGGTGGTAATCAAGTTCCAAAGTTTGAGGTAAATGATAAAGTACGCGCAGAAGACCAAGACCTAAGAGGGTGGTTTAAAGAAGCATATGGTGCTAATTATTTAGCTCGNCTTACTAATANNGATGNNGGNGANTACCTATTTACATCAACAATGTCNAACTCAGATAANGTAGCAAAAATAAAAGCNGANTTTGANACAAACNATTATGGCTATNNNCTTAGAGTAGGTGCAATAAACGANTANCATATAGGGAGNATTGTAACTCACGCTGATAACATGACAACCTATCAAAATGAGGCAAAAAAGTATGCAAAGGAAATAGCCACCCTTTGTGGTAAACTCCTACTTGGCGGAGAACCACCTAACAATAACATATTTGATATCCTCCATTCTTCACTTAGAGTATGGTATGGNACTCAAGGAAAAGATTTACCAGTACAACTAACTAACTCTCTTGCGGTTTCTCGTGTCATTGAGCAAAATAAATCAGATGGTACCAAAATATATGCAGAGTATAACCATACAAGATATACCTATGAATTAATTTGTGCTCTTTTTGACATGCATTGTTTTGCGCTACCTAAGGACACATGGGTAGT
>PCAW01000058.1:0-14671 GCA_002730775.1 Methanobacteriota archaeon
AAACGGTTCATAAACATCTTCCTGTTATTCCGTGTGAGATCTGTCAGAGTTTGTAGAGATTTGGCAGTGTTCTTAATCATTTTGTCCTTAGCTTGTCTCACAGCCTTTCTGGAAGCATTTAGTTTTTCAGCCTTTTTGAAGACATCACTGACTGATTCCGTCTTCAGTCTATTTTTAAAGACGGCTCGTTCGTCGGGGGTGATATTTGATAGCTTTTTGAGTTTGGCTTCAACATTTTTAATGAGTTTCTGAATCTCAACCTTTTGTGTCGCAACATTCGCATTCACAAGACCCTTGATTGGTGTTGCATTTACATGTGGTGCGTTGAGCTGTTTGAGATACACATCTTTTTTGAATTGTGGGATGACAGCTTTTCTCACATAGTTTCGTACAACATCTTTATCCTTTTCATTGTCGGCATTCTTTGCTTTTGATACAGCGATCAAATCATCAATGAGAGCCTTTCCATTTTTGAAATCCGACATGTATTCTTCCATCTCTTTACTTGTGAGGTGCTTGAGACTTCTGAGATGCTTCTCAAGTTTCTTTTCATCTTGGAGCCTCTTGGCTTCGGCTTCTTTGCGTTTCTTTTCCTCTTCCGCGGCTTCCCGAGCCGCGCGCTTATTCTTGACAGCTTTATTCAATATATTACCTTCAAGTTTGATTGGGTTGATATTTGTATTTGCGTTCGTAACCTTCTTCAAGAGGGATGTCCTTTGGTTTGAAGTGAGGTTATTGAGATCATTGAGGTACACACTAAGTTCAGACTTCTTTCGTGCAAACTCGTCATTTCTACCCTTGAGAACACTATTGAGTTCTCTGATTTCCTTTTTGATTGTGTTCATATTTGTATTAACTTCAATACGATTGAGGAACGATTCTTTGTTGGTATTTGGCAACCGCGTCTCCTTCATATACACACGAAGATCATCCTTCTTTGCTTTTACAGCCCTAGCATTCGCTAATTCTCTAACATTAAATGCNTCCTTCTTTAGTTTATCTAGAGTTGACCTACCCTTGTTGAATTTATTGAGGATGGCTTGTCCATTGATACCCAAATCGTTGAGGTAGTTGGAGAGTTCTTGGCGTTGTGCGGCCTTGGTCTTGACTGCAGCATTTATAGAGAGGGCTCGGTTTCTAATGGCACCTCTATTGGTCTTATCAGCATTGTAATTCTTAAGAAGGTCCTCTTTCTCTTTGCCAGTGAGCTCAAGACCATCGAGGAATGTTGAGAACTCATCCCTATTTCTGGCTTCCTTCTCTTTCTGAGCACGTATACCATTGTCCACATTCTTCACATTACTTTTGATTGCATTCATATTTGTATTGACAGTAATACGATTGAGGAATGCCTTTCTATTAGCCTTTGGAATGAATGTGTCATTCATAAACATGTTGAGTTCCTTCTTCTTGTTATTAACAACCCTGGCGTTGAATTCTGTACGTCGTTTATTGGCTTCCTTCTTGAGACTATTTAGGTTTGAACTACCATTGTTGAACTTGTTAATAAGATCATTTCCGTTGATACCCAAACCATTAATATAGTTGGACAATTCACGACGTTGCGCAGCCTTGGTTTTTATGACATTGTTTATCTGGGTCGCACGATTTTTGAGATTGTTCAAACTCGCCGCTTCACTATCAAAGTTTTTGAGAATGGCTGCTCGGTTGGCATTGCTAATATTGAGACCATTCATATGCTGTACGAGGTTCTCTCTGTTTTGTGTCATCTTTTCTGTGACTCGTTGGATGAGGATCGCATTCGCTTCATTACTGGCATCTTTCAATGAGATGCTATTGTCAGCATTAAACTTATTGAGAACCGTTTGAGCGTTAGCGTTAGAGAGGCCAACCTTCTTGAGATACTTCTCAACTTCAACTCGGGTGGCGAGACGCTTTTCAATGCGTCGCTGTTTTGAAAGTTCTTCAATAGTCGCCCTCAAAGATGTTAAAGTGGTATTCTTGTTGGCGTTAAACTTATTGAGAATACTCGTCTTATTTGAGGCGTTGAGATTTGTCCCATTGAGAATGGCTTCAAGTTCACCGCGATTTTGGGCACGCTTTTGGGCAATTCTCTGGTTTCTCAATTTTACAGCTTCATTTCTGAGAGAATTCACAGTTGCGTTTGACTTGTTGAACTTATTCATGATTGTGTTTCTATCTGCGACATTCATATTGAGACCGTTGAGTGTGTTGTAGAGTTCTATTCTCTCACGAGCTCGTTTCTCGGCGATTCTCTTCGCCTTGAGATCCTTTGCTTCATTCAACACAGAGTTCAGGGTGACATTTCGTGTGTTAAACTTATTCAACAATTCCTTTTGGTCACTGTTGGGAAGGTTCTTTATATCGTTTGTGAGAGTATTGCGCTCGGCACCTCTCTTGGCAATTCGTTTGAACTCCTGGGCTTTATTACCTTCGGTCCTGGCGTTATTATAAGACAAATTCTTGTTTATAATATTTTGTTTGTTCTTGTTGTTCAATAAATTGAGACCATTGAGGTATTCCCTAATTTGTCTACGAATCTCCTTGCGCTCTTCTTCATTTCGCGCGTTCTTCAACTGTCTCCCCCGATTTCGGAGAGTGTTGAGACTTCTTGGATCCGCGTTATAGTTCTTCAATAAGAGGTTCACATCTGGAGTATTGAGTTTCAATTCATCGGAGAGATACAAAGTCAATGCCCCCCTATTTCTATCAATTGTCTTTGCCTCTCTCTCACGGGCATTGTTTTGGAGTTGATTGAGACCAGTTGTCTCATCATTGAATTGTTCCAATAACGCATTTCGGTCGGGTTGGTTGAGGTAAAGGGTATCCAACAAGTTTGAAAAACCCTTGCGAACAGTAGCTTTGCGTTTGGCGTTCAAGTCCTTTTTGTACGCCACGGCATCCTTTTTCACCATCTTCAAATTCTTACCATCATCAAGATTTTTGAAGAATATTCTCTTTGAATTATTATTGAAACCCATATTTGACATGTAGTTGTTGAGATCAGCCTTCTCGGCAGCCCGTCTCTCTTTGGCTCGTCCAACGGCTGTGTTGGTCGCCAATTGTTTTATGGAATTCCAGTTTGTAAAGTACCCATTCAACTTTGAGGTAATCTCAGTCTTATTTTCTGATGTAAGGTTCTGAAGAGTGTTGAGGTAGTTGTAAAACTCAATTTCATCTTGGGCATACTTCTCATCCTTTCTTGACTTGTTTATTTCTTTAGCTCTATTTGAGAGAACTTTGGAGTTTGTGTTGGTATTATCAAAGTTTTTGAGGATACCATTTATGTCATTTTGGGTGAGGTTGCTCAATCCCTTGAGAACATTCACAAGCTCTCCTCGTTTTTTAGCTTTCAAATTCGCAAACTTTTGATCAGCAACTTTCTTGGCTTCAATCTTGAGCGCCGCGAGATCATCTTGGTTTTTATTGAGTTTATTGATGAATGGTTTTTGTTCACCCGCATTGAGACCTTGTTGATTCATGAACTTTTTGAGATTTGCAAGTTGCTCAGTCTTGATACCAGCCTTCTTTTTGGCATCAAAGTTTGAGGCGTTCTTCATAATGGTATTCAAATTGACATTCTTGTTGAAATTGTTAAAGAACTTTTGCTTTTCTCCATTGTTGAGACTGAGTTGGTTGAGGCGCAATCCCAATTTTATCATGTTTTTAGATCGTTTTTCAGCAATCTTATTTTGAAGTGTTTTGTTCGCCAATTCCTTTGTGGCATTGAAGTTGAGATTTTGAGCCAATATATTTCGTTTGTTGTTGGCGTTTAGACCAAGCTTGTTTATGTAATTGGACTTTTCACGATTGAGTGCGTTCTTCTCATTTTGAGCTTTCTTTTTGGCGATGGCATTGGCTTCATTCATTAATGGTTCCAACTTTTCACGGTTCAACTTGTTGGTCAGGTTCTTTATTTCCTGGTTGTTGAGACCGAGTTTTCTTCCGTGGTTTGTGAGTACTCCCACATTAGCATTTCTCTTTTGTTGAATGCGCGACGCCAAGATGGCGTTTGCTTCTTGTTTGAGATTTGTCAGAGAAATGTTACTATTCACATTAAACTTGTTGAGAACCACCTTTTGATTTTCTGGTGACAATCCTTGTGTCTTCATATATTCTTCAAGTTCATCGCGATCTTTGCCACGCTGTGTCTGAATTATTTTCGTCACCATCACATTCAATTCACTTCGTAAGGTGGTGATGTTGGCATTTTCAGAATTCAACCTACGAATAAATGCGTTCTTGTTTGTGTTTGAGAGGATTGACCCCTTCACATTTGAAGCAAGCTTAGCTTTGTTATTGGCAAGCTTCGCATTTTGAGCATTCTTGATCATCTTATTAACTTCAAGTTGAAGTGTTCTAAGATTTGCCTGGTTCGCATTAAAGCGTCGTTCAATATTAATCTTAGTGTTTCTTGAAACATTGGCGGTTTCAAGGTATTCCATCAAGGTCTTCTTGTTTGCCGCCTTTTGTTCTTGAACTCTCTNACTCTTCAACTCTTGTGCAACCTTTTGAAGTGCATTCACAGTGAGTGTGTTACTATTGTACTTGTTCAACACTGTCCGTCTATCACCGTTATTGAGACCGAGGTTGACGAGGAACTTTTCAATTTGTGCCTTCTCATTTGCATTTTGATTGGCAACTCTTTGGTTTGAGAGTGTCTTCGCTTTGTTACGGTTCCTGTTATTACTACTCAGGAGACTCCGTTTGTCGTCATTTGTGAGACCTGGAAGAGTATTCAGGAATGAGGCATACTCCTTGCGTTTCGCATTCATATTTTCAGCGTTTCGGGTGGACTTGATATTTTTAGCTTCTTGGATGAGGTTATTCACATCACGGTTACCATTGGTAAACTTTCTCATAATGGCATTCTTGTTGACTTGACTGAGCCCAATTTCACCCAGACGAGTGTTGAGTTGGGACTTCAATTCGGCATTTTTCTTATTCTTAATCTGTTGAGCAACCTTAGTCGCTTTATTTCGAAGAGCATTCATAGTCATACTGTTCGTGTTAAAGTCGTTGAGTAAATCGTTTCGGTATTGATTTGTAATACCTAATTCAGTCATAAAATTGATGAATCCCTGCTTACTCTCAATCTTCATATTTTGAAGCCGTTTGTTGGACATTTGCTTCGCACGATTACGATTCATTGCATTATTCTTCGTGAGCTCAGCTTTATCGGCATTTGTAAGACCTGGTAATCCATTGATATATGCGCGATAGTCTTTCTTTGCTTCGTTAAGTTTGGTAACACTCTGTTGTGTCTTCAGGGTTTTGGCCTCTTCAATCAATTTATTCACATTACGGTTACCATTAGTAAACTTTCTCATAATGGAATTCTTATTCACCTGATTGAGACCAAGTTCACCAAGGCGTGTGTTGAGCTTCACACGCAAGGCTTCCACATTTGCGGAACCCTTCGCTTCTTGGAGCTTGAGGGCTTCCGCCTTGATTGAGTTTATGTTAGCCCCTTCATTTCTGAAACGGCGTAATAATTGATTCTTGTTAGATTGATTAATCTGGAGGGGTGTCAAGAATGAGAGAAGATTTTGTGCCGTTGCATTTTTCTTCTCCTCTATCCTTTTCTGAAGGAGATCATCTGCCATCTTTCGCATTGTATTTGCATTGACATTGTCAGTGACACTTTTAATGAGAGCCTCTTTATCGGCGGCATTCAACTTGTTGTAGTTTTGAAGAATGGTACGGAACTCATCTTGCTTCTTTGAGAGTTTCTCTGTCTTCTTTTGAGTATTCAATTGACGAGCTTCCTCAATGAGAGCATTGATGTTTGAACCATTTGCACGAGCTCTATTTAGGAATAGAGTTTTGTTTGTGTTATTGAGACCTGTTGTCTTCAAGAACATGATCATCTTTTCTTCATTTGAGCGTACAACATTCGCTTTCTCATCGGCTTTGAGTTGTGCTTCAACTTGAATTTGCTTGAAGTCATCAGNGGCCATTCTTCGCTTGAAAGCATTNTTGTTCGTATTTGAAATATTCAAACTATCCAAGAATGAAGCGAATTGATTTTCTTCTTCTTTAGCCGCCTCGGCTTGGACTACAATATTTTTCCTCTTCCCCTTACCGAGTTGTATTTGGTTGAGGAACTTTTGTTCTCTCTTGAGACCGAGTTGCTTAACTCTGGCAACCGCCAATTCAAGAGCAAAATCTTCATTAGCTGGGATTGGTTTGGTATTATTTATGGGTGGTAACTGTGGTCCTTGGACAAGACCAGTATTTAAGTAGTAACCCAATCCCTTTTCTCCTTTTCTAAAAACATAACCTTCTTTTGAACCTTTGAACTTATTTGCGGCGACAAAGTTCTTGTTTTCCTTCTTACCGAAAAGTCCCGCGAAAAAACCCTTTTTCTCTGGCTTCACCGACTTCACGGCACTTCTCGTTCCACCCAAAAATTTAGGTTGTCCACCTTTCGCAAAGAGACCACCCATTGGAAATGTCACTTTTGAGTTCTTATTCTTTGGACGATTCACTCGGTTCACCTGGTTCACATTGGTGTTCACACGGTTNATATTGAAGTTTGTGTTCACCTGGTTCACATTGGTGTTCACACGGTTCATATTGAAGTTTGTGTTCACCCGATTCGCATTGGTGTTCACTCGGTTCACATTGGTGTTCACTCGGTTCACATTGGTGTTCACTCGGTTCACATTGGTGTTCACTCGGTTCACATTGTTAACNTTGTTCACTGCTGTGTTGTTCACTGCTGTGTTTACATTGCTGTTAACAGAGACAACCCGCGTTCTTCTCGCGAACTTGACGGGTTCGTGTACTTTCATGTATCTGAGACGCTTACCAATGGCATCAACAATTTGTGTCTTCGTCATCTGATCAACATTCTTTAGGTTAACCTTGCGAGCAATCCGTTTGAGATCGGCTCTCTTCGTGGATGTGTCAAAAAGTTGTTCATAATCATTTGGCTTCAATGGGGACTTTTTATCAACAAGATAAGTTCTTGTTGAATTCATCACCATTGGTGGAAGAGGCAATTTGCCGTCCTGAATATCTTGGTAGGCTTCACATATCTCTTTCTTTGTTAGCTTAATATCTACCCCGGCGTTGATCTTAATCAATTTCCTAAGGTTTTCTATATCTGCGTCGGGGTCACACGCATTCATTGTTTTATATTAAGTTAACAAAAAAGTGGAGCAAATTATTTAATAGTAGAGTAGCCTATATTATACAATTTAACCTTATCTTCATAGGGCATATTGAAGTCAAATATGTTTGTATCAGCTACATTTATTTCAATCATTTTTGTATATTCACTATATTCAACTCTATTTGTGAGAGTTGAACGAATGAGGGATTCCACAAATTGTCGTGGATTATTTATTTCTTCTTGGTAGACCCGATCCATTTTCAGTTTTATACATGTGACTTCGTGTGGCTTCTTACCCAAAAATGGAGTCATTGGATATTGTTCCTGTGTTCCCCCATCTATATAGGTCTTCCCCTCATACCTGCCACAAGCAAAAATGAGTGGTATCGCCATACTCATACAGACTGCGTCAATGACTTTCATATCGGGGTGAGTATCCTTAGAAAAGTACTCCGTTGATGATGAATTCAGACAATATGCGGACACATAAATCTTCATTTCCAATTCATCAAATGTGGGATCACACCCACACACTTCTACGAGTTTTTCACGAATAGGGCCTAAATCAACAAAACCAAATTTGTTAAAGAATGAGCCTATGCGTAATTTAACAAAATCGGGGATATTCAGAGATAAAGACACTTCTAGTATTTCATCCACGGACATCCCCAGTGCCAAAAGTAACGCTAAAATTGAACCCGCAGATGATCCAGATATTTCCTTCACATCTATNAGTTTGGATTCAAGTGCTTTGAGAGACCCAATCAACGAATAGATACCCATTGATGCGGGACCCAAAACAAGGTACTTCATCCTCCTATTTAATAGAATTGAGGAAATTGACGACGCAAAAGCGCGAAGATCACAGCGAAAACGATCGCATGGGTGAACGCCGCAGGAATGCTCGTTTGTCCGGATCGGAGAAGACCGCCAGAACCTGGGGGGATAGTCAAGAGGAGACCTGGGCTGAGCGCCAAGAAGAGTGTGGTTGTGACGATCAAGTCGGTCTTCGTCAAAACGAGACCCATCGCCTTCGCGATGAGACTGTAGACGAGGAAGAACACGAGCGCGTGGAACATGGTGGCCATTTGGGAGGTCTTTCCGTTTGTGAACTTGAGAGAACGCCCGTCGGTGGTCAAGAGAACACCGGGGCTGAGCGCCAAAAAAAGAGCGGCTGGAATGGCAACTTTTTGGGAGGTGATATCTGGGAGCATGGTTAATATATAGTTATATTATTTTGCTTAGTATGCTCTGCTGCAAACTTAACCCAATGATCAAATGTAGCACCGGGCATGAATTCATCATAGAGACTTGTATCTTCCAAGTATTCTTGGATATGTCTCCAGATATACGACAAATTTGATTCATACGGAATCCAAACAAAGTCACAATCATCGTGATGATCATTGTAACAAAACTCAGCGAAATCGGAAAATGTACATTCCGTCATCAGTGTGTGTTCAAGGAATGCATCGTGAATAAGTTGTTCAACGCGTCTCCACAATTCCCATAGTTCATCTGAGTATTTGATTTGCCAATCTTCAACACTGAGATGAATGTCATCTTCAAATTCTTCTTCATCGCTTGGGAGAACATCATATCCCGCCGTAGCTTCGTAAACGTATTGACTCCAAACCATGGTTATTACTTATCTTCGTTCTCGAGCTTCTCTTTTATCCCAGTTAATGAGAGTGAGGTTGATTCTTTTACTTTAATAGTGTCCTGGATGGCATTAAGAGCCCCTTCCAATTTGGCTTCATCACCACCAAAAAATGTGAGAAGACCTTCACGGATTGCATCTTTATTCATAGATCCCTTGCGGACAGATTTACGAAGGCTGATCTTGCCTTTCCTGAGGTTAATGGTATCAATGCCCTGGTCAATCATGTGTCGCTTCACAGACTCCTTGAGTCTCTTCTCTTCTTGATTAAGGATTTTGATATCAGATTTTGCTTCAGAAAGTTGTTTTGAGAGCTCCACAAGCTTGGAGACGCTCTCGGAAAGTTCATTGGGCACTGACATTATTTACATAAAGCTAAGGTCTAATCTTTAAGCGAAATTTAGCACAAGGAGCGCATCATGGTATCTGGAACGATGGTAGAGTTGTTCCAAACAAATGGCTCTTTGGCATTTGGTGGTTCCGAGCGAATTTGCTGGTTCGAGTTGCGAAGAGCACCGCCAACTGATTCTGGGAAACCGATTTGCTGGCGTGGCTCGAGGAAGTTTTGGCCCGCGAGGATGTCTTCTGGGGCAAATTCACCAAAGTCCTCGGCAGACGAAACCTCGCGTGGGAGGAGGGAGGACGCCAAACCAACACCCTTGTCCATACCGCAACCATTTTGGGCTGGAGCCGCGGCTGAACCCGCAGCTGGCGCCATCTCGAGCATGGAGTATTCGCGTTCACGAATTGAATAAGCAGATTTGTTGTTCATAGTGAAGAGCAAGTAGACCAACACGGCGACCGCGGCCAACATCATGAGGTTTTGAGCACGACCCTTCTTCATCATCTTTTATATATGATCAACAATTTTTTTATTCCTCAACCTCATCAACAAAGGCATACTCTTCTGGGTATGTGTCCAAAATTGGGTCTGGATGAACTCTGACCTGGACAACATTCCATGAGGAACCGAAAGATTTTTTGGCAAACCAGAGACCGGCAAATTCCAAAATCACATCACAAACTTTACCCGCTTGAACATTTTCAATGTCAACAGATTCTTGTTGCGCGTTGAATGCCTTGGTGACTTCAATGCGTTCGCCTGTGACTTGACCGTCGGCGACACTGGAAGTGTATGCACCTTCAATCACTTTTTCGGAAAGTTGCTTTCCGAACCAAGTTTCACAATTTTCACGAGCCGCTTCAAGGTTGAGGGTATCAATCACCCCAATCTTCTGAACATTAGCTTCACTCGCAAGTTCAAAAACGATGTCACCTGAGACATCAGCAACCTTTACTTTATTCAATTGAACTAGGCATTTTCGCTTGCTATCATTGAGAGCTTTTACGAAGTAGAGTCCGTCATCACCTTTCGCTGGGGCGTTGTACAACATATTATGTGTAAATTGCGTCTCAATTCTTTAACCCAATAAAGGGTATCATAGCGGCCTTCTTTATAATTGAGCGAGGCACCCATTTGTCACGCGCTGGTTTATATCCATACAATAACTTAGTATAGTCAATCCCAGGTGGAATGTTTTTACCCGCAGTTGGTCTGTAGTTGTATTCATTCTTCACATACGACTTTGAGGTATTCTTGACCCACTCCTGTTTGTTGAGATTGAACCGCTGGTTTCCATGAGTCTTTGCGTAGCCTGGGATGTTTAGGTTTGGCACAGATGTTTTCACGCCATACACGAGTTGTTTGGAGAGGCGCTCTTCCCCGGGCTTTGTTGTAAACTCTTTGTAACGCGTTGGATCCACCCTGGCTGCGAGGGACATATTAACATCACCCTTTCTTCTTGACACGAATCGGAGACTTCTTATCTTGTTCTGGGTTTGGTTATATATAGCGTTGATGCTGTCAGATGGAGTGATCTTCGCAGTCTTGGTAATCATCTTGGCAAGTTTGTACATACGCTGACGATCCTTCTCTTTTTTCTCCGGACGAAGACCCAACTTTTGCATCAGGTAGACATCGTCAAGGAGGAAACGCTTTCCAGCGACATAGAGACGCTTATCGTGGACCATAGCACCTGTATCCTTGTTTTTGTAAGTGACACCTTGCTTCTTTGATTGTATGGCTTCATATCCAAATTCTTTGGGTCTCATGAAGGGAATGTCCAATATACCACCGAGAACTTCTTGTGTGATTCTTCCCTTCTCGATTGAGAAATATCTAAGGTTGAGATCAAGTGCGAAAAGTTCTACATCAATGAAAATGTCACCCTTACCTGGTTCAGCGCCACGCTGAGACTTCTTCTTCTTGATGAGAAGGTAGCGCCGTGTCACATATGGACCGTTTTCAGAGAAACCCAGACCAAGGAATCGCCCCAACTTGGTCTTTTGGGAAAGACGCTGTTTGATTTTCGTGTTGACGCGCCTCGCGATTTCACCCAATTTGTTCCACAAAAGGAGCTTGATACCCTGAAGTTTACCAAAGTATTTGTCGTCATATGCAATACTGGGGATGAACTTTGTGTCTATGTCACTCGTAACGAGGCGATCGGCTCTGTCCAGATACATATTGAAAGCTTCACCCCCGGAGACAATGAGGTCACCCGTGGGCTTGAGGAATTCTGCGAGTTCAGCCGCCGTTCTAAGAACAATGTCACGCACAGAGTCTGTAACAACAGCGTAGATCATCTTTTCAAAATTTTCCTTACCGTGAACTCTGTGTACTCTCTTCCTGAACGCGGCAAGGTTATCTGTCTTGTAGTACTTTTCAAGAAGTGGATCGTTGAAGAATAAATTTTTCTTCATGAACCTATTGATCACAGCTTCTGAATAAATTTCAGTGTCCATTATTATATTGCTACATAATAATATGGTGTGCAATGTCATTGAAGAATGTCGCTGCTACTCCTACTCAGACGTGACAGACCCCAAGCAGGTTCAATTCTGTGGTGTACGCAAAGGACCAAAAGTTCTTCCCTGTCCCTCTGGTTGTTGCTCTGGAGGATGCCCGGGCGATTTTCCAAAGGAACCCTTTAGAATTATAGACCGTCCAACGTATGAAATTAGAGATTCCAAAACACAAGCTCTTTTAATTTTGATAGCAATTTCTCTCGTAATTTTGTTGTATGCTGTGACTTAAAGATTAAGACGCAATACAAGGTATAAGATGTCTTTTGAAACTATCCAAGCTGAAATTACTGCCCTCCGGGCCGATGTCAAGGCCCTCACCAAGCTTGTCCGTAAGGTTAAGAGCACCCAAGAGGACCCAACGGGTGAGAAAGCCAAGGAGCGTGCCGCCAACAACGGCTTCAACCGAAAGCAAGAAGTAACACCTAAGTTGCGTGAGTTCTTGGGTCTTGCCGAAGGTGAACTCATCTCTCGCTCTGAGGTTACTAAGTTCATCAACAAGTACATCACCGAAAAGGGACTCAAGCACCCAGATAACGGTCGCCAACTCATCTTGGACGAAAAGTTGAAGGATTTGTTGCAACCACCAGCTGACGTTGTTGTCACCTACTTGAACCTCCAAAAGTACCTCTCACCCCACTACGTGAAGAAGGCTTAAAAAAATAACACATTTTAACAATATGAACTTCAATCAACAAGATATTGAACAACTTGTTGGCACAAAGATAAAAAATCTATCTTTCTACCAACGTGCTTTTACCCACAAATCCGCCCTCAAAGAATATGAACAATTCAATGAGTCATTTGAGACCCTTGAGTTTATGGGTGATTCCGTGTTAGGTTTTATCATTACCAAGTTCCTCTTTGATAGATATGAAGAGAGGCAGGAAGGTTTTCTCACTAAAGCTCGTACAAAACTCGTTCGCTCGGAGACCCTAGCTGATATAGCTCTCAAGTTGGGTCTCAATAATATGGTTCTCATGGATGAGAAGGGACAACGAAATCAATGGAATAATAACCCAAAGATTTTGGAAGATGTTTTTGAGGCTCTCATCGGTGCCATCTATATGGATCTTGGCTTACTCCATGCGAAAGAGTTTGTACTCAGGATTTATAATGATCCCAAATACATTGATTTGAATGCCATCATGATTGATGATAATTTTAAGGATCACTTAATGCGCTACTGCCAAATCATGAACTTTCAATTACCTGAATATAGAGTTGTGGGACATCACGAGGGTATATTTTACATTGATGCCTACATAAATGGTGAATTTGGGGGTAGGGGGGAAGCCAAGAGTAAAAAGCAGGCCGAACAATTGGCAGCTCGAGCATTCTTTGAACAACTTAAAAACTATCCGCAACAATAAATTAACATGCATCCCAATGTCAAAGTCTTGATTGAGCGGGAATATGCGGCGCAGAAGTCTGAAGAATGGCTTGCTCTTCGTGGAAATCTCCTAACCGCCTCAGACGCAGCAACAGCCATCGGCGTGAATAAGTATGAAAAACCCGAAGATCTCCTTCTTAAAAAATGTGGTATTGGACCCCGTTTTATGGGTAATGAAGCCACAAGGCACGGTGAGAAATATGAAGATGAAGCCCGTATCCTCTATGAAGAGAGACATGGTGAAGTCGTACATGAATTAGGTCTCGTCCCCCATCCGATTCATACATGGTTAGGTGGTAGCCCCGATGGTGTGACAGAGTCTGGGAAACTTGTAGAAATTAAGTGTCCAATGTCTCGTAAAATTGAAGCATCTGTTCCCGAGCATTACATGCCTCAATTGCAGTTATGTATGCAGATTTTAGACTTAGAAGAAGCCGATTTCATTCAATACAAGCCTGCTGAGACAAATTGGCCAAGACCAGAGGAGTTTGTAGTTGTTAATGTAAAGAGAGATCCCGAATGGTGGACAACAAATTTACCGATAATGAAGGAATTCTGGGATAAGGTTCTCTACTATAGGGAACACCTGGATGAACTACCCAAACCCAAGGAGAAGAAGACCCGCAAGAAGAAAGAGGTGCCCCCACCCGTATGCGAAATTCAACCAATTTCCGACGAGGATATGTATGTTGATGATTGAATTCTCTCTATCATAGCAACCTTGTCCTTCTCTTTATACGAATCACTTTTTGATAGATTGTCCTCAGCTAATAACCACCTAAGTGTACCACCCCTATGTAAAAATCAAACCAAAACCATGACTATCGAGGAACAATACAACCATGCAAAGGACAAATTCAATGGTAGGCTATTCGCCCCTTACCAACGCGAAGGTGTCCTTTGGATGCTTACCATGGAGAACCAAACATCTGGGCCGAAGGGTGGCTTCCTTTGCGACGAGATGGGTCTGGGAAAAAGTGCGCAATTGATTGCTACTATGTTGGGAAACCGCAAAAAGAGTACTCTCATTGTCGTACCCAAATCCATCATTACACAGTGGGCAAATGAGATTGGGAAGTTTGCGCCACATTTATCCGTCCACCTCTTTGATGGACCAAAGAGACACCTCAAAGAAGCGGACATCGTTATAATGCCCTACTCCCTCCTCTCAACACCCGAAGAAACCATAATTCACAGACACACCTGGGATCGTGTGATCTTGGATGAAGCTCACGAAATTCGGAACAAGTCTTCAAGACTCTTCAAGAGCGTGTGTAGGCTCAAGACTGATATTAAGTGGATTGTGACTGGTACCCCCGTTTTCAATTCTATGAACGACTTTGTGTCCCTATGCACCTTCCTTGGTATTGAGAAGTCTCTCGTTCAGGGAATGACCAACAAGATCCAGGATATTTACATTCTTCGTAGAACCAAAGAGGACTTGGCAAAGATCAACACAAGATTGGAACTCCCCCCGTGTTACTTTGAGAATGTGGAACTTGATATGTTTCCAGATGAGAGGCAGTTGTATGAGTTTGTGTTCCAAGATGCTCAAGAAACTATCCGAGATGCTTTCAAGAATGCCATCAGCATCAATTCAAAAAATATGGTTATTCTTGTGTGTTTATTGAGAGCTCGGCAGGTCATGATT
>PCAW01000024.1:0-11264 GCA_002730775.1 Methanobacteriota archaeon
AGGTGACGCTAGACGGATAGTCATGGCTCGTAGAGAGGAGAAGGTTGACGCTGAGCTTTTAGCAAGGTTAGAATCTGGTAGCGGTGACAAAATTAGAGTCCCTCTACCAAATCGTAAAGTCAATGAAATGTTCGCTATTGCAGATCAGATTTTAGGTGGTAGAAGAGTAAGGGCTGTCTGTGAAGACGGAGACAGTCGTCTAGCTCGGATACCTGGGAAAATGCGACGCAGACAATGGGTCCGAGAAGGAGACTTGGTAGTTGTTCAACCATGGGATTTTCAGGATGAAAAGGCTAATGTAGTTATGAGATATACAAAAACACAGTCATTATATTTGTCAAGAAAAGGAGTACTACCTGATATTGTAGATTTATTTGGTATGTCAGAGGATATTTCAGAAGCAACTCATGAAATTGAAGAAATAGAATCTACAGAAGATGAAGTTGTAGTAGAAGAAGAATCAGAATTAGAGATTCAGCAACCAGTTGTAAAAGAAAAATCTTCTGTTGATGATGATATTGATTCTTTCTTTGGGTGAAATTATGTCGGATTCAGAGGATTGGGATTTACCCGACCTCGACGCCCTAATGCGAGGCGAGAAAAAGCATCAATGGCTATCTGAACCTAGATTTGTAAAAATGTTCTCTGAAATTGAGGACGGTCTTCAGGGAGTTCTAGGGAAGGGAACTTATGACTGGGTAGATCGAAGAGTCTTCGATGCAGTATTTGATAAATCTACATTAATGTCATTACATAAGTTAATGGAGAAAGGAGAAATTGAAACACTTGACTACCCCATTGCAAGAGGAAAGGAGGCACATGTTTTCCATGGAACTTCTAATCATGGACCAGTAGCTGTGAAAATATTTCATACAACAAATGCTGTATTCAAAGGTTTAGCAAAATATATTGATGGAGATCCAAGATTTGGAGGTCTTTCACGTAGACACAGAGAATTAGTGAATATCTGGGTTCGAAAAGAGTTTAGAAATTTAAAAAGAATGAGAAAGTATGGACTAAGAGTCCCTAAACCTCTGTCTAATTTGAAAAATGTCCTTATTATGGAATATTTAGGTGAAGGTGAAGGCGTCAGTCCACGGCTAAAAGATGTAATTATCGATGAACCATATGAGGTATTCGAAGATTTACTAGAGTTCGTCGCAATTAATTGGCAAACCGCTGAACTTGTACATGCTGATTTTTCAGAATATAATATATTATGGAAAGATGGAGAACCATGGGTAATTGATGTAGGACAAAGTGTGACTAAGCAACATCCACACTCAGAAGAATTTCTCGTTAGAGATGTGACTAGATTAGTTCAGTGGATAAATCGTCAAGGATATAACGAAGATATTGGTGAAAGTTTACTTCGAGTGTTAGAAGATCCAGTTCCCACATTACCTTCTCTCTCCGATGGAAATTAAAACAGGAAGTTAAAACAGAACGGCCACTCCCCTAACATATGGAGCATTTAGCACGGATTCCTAAAAATCGTATTGCTGTGCTTATTGGTAAACGTGGCTCCACAAGGAAAATGATTGAGAAAGCATGTAAAGCATCATTGCATATCGAATCAAATTCAGGTGATGTTAGTGTTTTGTGGCCTGAAGAAGGTTCGGATCCAGTGATAAAAATGAAGCTCCCCGATGTTATTTTTGCTATTGGAAGAGGACTAGCTCCTAAAAGAGCAATTCAACTTTTAGAAGATGATGTTTTCTTGAGAATGTATGATATTAGAGAGTGGGTAGGCAGGCAACCAAATCAAACTAGAAGAATGAGAAGTAGATTAATTGGAACTAATGGCCGTATTAGAAGTTTAATTGAAGAATTAACAGGTACAGAAATGGCAATTTACGGTTCAACAGTCTTGGTAATTGGTGATCAAGAATCCTTGGCGTTAGCAACTCCTGCAATCGAAGGTATTCTCCAAGGATCTGAGCATGGGACAGTTCTTTTCGGCTTAGAGCAGGATAGAAAGAGACAACGGATTCGCTCTTACAGTCTTGAAACATATGAAGAGAAAGTTGTTGAGGATACTTCAACATTTGAAGCATTAGTTCCTAGTTTAGCTGATGCCCGCCGACGAAGAGAAAGAAAGTTCACAAATTCCCAGATAGATCCTTTAGATCAAGATGCAATATCAGAAATGATGAAATTAGCGGATGATGAAAAAATAGTTTTTGAAGAAGAATAATTTCTAATGTCAAATACGTTATACCTAAGCGAGATGCCTGTCTGCGATCGTTATGGAAAATCCACTTGAGGAGATGGAAGACTACGAACTTTGGGCTACATATTTCCTTTATCTTGTAGGCACTCTATTATTCACAGGGCTGGCTTTAGATCAAATGAATATAGATAATTTTTTGACAAATTCAATCTATGAATATTATCTAGACCCAATTTCTGGTGAAGCAACGGGAGATTCTGGTTACAATAATGTGAATACAATTACGTATGCGATTGTTTTAGGCGCATTCGTTCTATCATTATCTGCATGGTTGCGTAAAATTGGGATAGATGGTGGCGATAATACTATTATTGCACTTTTCCCTTTTGTATTATGGGCGGCCACAGGAGAAGTAGTAGAAGATGCTGAGATGTTTGATAGCCGTCTGTCGTCACTCTTTGTCAGTCCTGGAGTTCATTTCCAAACCGCTGGATGGGTAGTGATTTCAGGTGCTCTGGGTTATTCAGTAACCAATAATTCTAAAATATCGAAAGAAAATGAATCAGATATCATTAATTCATTAGCAAGTATATTAATTCTTATTCAGTTTATTTTGTATACTCATTCTATTTCAATTGGTCCTCAGAGTGATATTGGATTAGAAATATTGTTTATTTTTGGTTTAGTTGCCATATTTTCTCCTCAATATTTGAGCGAATCTCTAGATAATTTCTCAACAATTCAAAGGTCTGTTTATCTCACTGGATTCGGAGGTACGTTGATATTTTTCGGAGCAATATTTTCATATTCGCTTAGTATCGATTCTTCTGATATTGTACTTTGGCCATTAATATTTGTAATCGGTTTACCAATAGTTATTTGTTGGCAGATGTATAATTATGGGAAAGAATCTGCTGAGATTCTAGATAGTTATGGGATGTTATCTGGAGTACTGCCCGTAGGAATTACTGAGGCAGAATATCTTGATTCAACAAGTCCTGAAAAGGATTTGATGGAAAAACATCGTAAAACTGCAATATTTGCATCACCAGTCGTATTCCTTGCTGTCGCAGGACAGATTCTTGATGGCATTGCAACAGCTATTGGTTTAGAGTATCTCGGCTATTCCGAGAAACATGTTCTTTCTGATAAAGTGATACAACTTTTTGGAAATGCTTTCGGTTTTACATTTATTAAAATTGCTTTAGCCGGAATTATACTATACTTTTTCACAATAGCAAATTTTGAGCATAGACAACGACATCTTCGTTTGTTAGTTGGATTAGCAATGATGGTTGTTGGAATGGCGCCTGGATTGAGAGACGTTGGTCGTGCAGTAATTGGTGTTTGATTAGGTCAAATCATGATTACTAACCCATTCAATTGAAAGTTCGAATGCCCTCTGGAGAGTTGAGAGATATGGATAGGCTACCGACTCGTATCGACCGGAATAGTGAAGATTTCAATCGTAGAAGAGATTTTAATATTCAACTTGTTGACGAATTAAAACAAAAAATCAACCAAGTTAAAGAAGGTGGAGGTAAAAAATACGTCGATCGTCACCGTAGTCGAGGTAAATTACTTGCCAGAGAAAGGATAAACGAAATTTGTGATTCAGGAACTCCTTTTCTTGAATTTTCATCTTTGGCAGCAAATGGGCTTTATGATTCTCGAGCACATTCCGCCGGAATTATAACTGGAATAGGAGTTGTTCATGGAAAAGAGTGTTTATTTGTAGCAAACGATGCAACTGTCAAAGGCGGTTCGTATTATCCTATGACTGTTAAAAAGCATATTAGGGCTCAAGAAATTGCCGATGAAAATAATCTGACTTGTATTTATCTTGTAGATAGTGGTGGTGCTTTTTTACCAATGCAAGATGAAGTTTTTCCAGACAAGGGTCACTTCGGAAGAATATTCAGGAATCAAGCCATTCTTTCCAGTAAAGGAGTTTCTCAAGTTGCAGCCGTATTGGGTAGTTGCACAGCAGGTGGAGCCTATATCCCAGCAATGTCGGATGAATCCATAATCGTCAAAGGCAATGGTACGATATTTTTAGCAGGCCCTCCGTTAGTTAAATCTGCAACAGGCGAAGAAGTTACTGCTGAAAATCTCGGTGGCGCAGATTTACACACACGTGAGTCCGGTGTGGCAGATCATTATGCGGAAGATGAACCAGAAGCACTTCGAATGGTCCGCAATGTTATTGAAAACCTCAATATCAACCCTAAACAAAGATTAGATGTTGAAGTTGTTGAAGAACCCAAACATGATGTGGAGGAATTAATGGGAATAATTCCTGATGATAATCGAACACCGTATGATGTGAGAGAGGTAATATCTAGAATTGTAGACGGCAGTCGTTTTCATGAATTTAAAAAGAGATATGGCAATACATTGGTTTGTGGTTTCGCTAGAATACACGGCTATCCAGTCGGAATAGTCGCAAATAATGGTATTTTATTTTCCGAATCATCCTTGAAGGGGGCTCATTTTGTAGAGTTATGCGGACAACGTGGTATCCCCTTGGTATTCTTACAGAATATTACTGGATTTATGGTTGGTAGAGATGCCGAATCAGGTGGTATTGCCAAGGATGGTGCTAAGTTAGTTACTGCAGTATCTTGCGTACCAGTGCCTAAATTTACAGTAATTATTGGAGGTTCTCATGGAGCAGGAAATTATGGTATGTGTGGAAGAGCATATGATCCAAGATTTGTTTTCATGTGGCCTAATTCTCGAATATCTGTAATGGGGGGTCCACAGGCTGCAGACGTTTTAGCTACAGTAAAACAAGATCAGATGTCTAGAGAGAACCTTCCTCAAATGAGTGATTATGAACTAGAAAATCTAAGAAGGCCAATTTTAGAAAAATATGATACAGAAGGGTCTCCTTACTATTCTACAGCCAGATTATGGGACGATGGAATAATAGATCCACGAGATACTCGAGATATTCTAGGATTATGTATTTCAGCTAGTCTCAATGCTCCCATGCCCGACCAAAATTATGGCGTATTCAGGATGTAATGGTGACTAAAATGAAAATGAGTGATATTCTTCCAAAAAATAAACTATGTCAACTTGTAATTGAAGGAAACATTGCTAGAGTTAATCTAAACAGAAGTGATGTATTTAATGCCCTTAATACTGAATTAATTAGTGAGTTAATTTCTGTAATTAAGTGGACATCTGATAGAAGTGTTTCAAGAAATTCATCTTTAGAAGATTCAGAGGGTGAAAGATTTCTCAGAGTTATAATTTTTACAGGTTCAGGTAAGCACTTTTGCGCAGGTGCAGATATCAATATGATGAGGGATGCGGGGGCACGTTCTGTTGAAGAGAATCGTTTAGATTCTGAAAGACTGGATAGTTTGTTTCACGGACTCTGGGCCCATCCATGTTTCACTATTGGTTGTATACAAGGTGTAGCATTGGGTGGAGGTGCGGGGCTAGTTTCTTGCTTTGATTATGTGATTGCTGAACCAAGAACAAGAATTGCTCTTTCTGAGGCTAAATTAGGTATATTACCAGCAGTAATTGGACCTTATGTTTATCGTAAAATAGGTAGCTCTAACTTCCGTAGATTATCGATGATGGCTAGTAAAATTGATTCTGTTGAGGCTATGAGAATAGGTTTAATTGATTTTGTTGTAGAATCATCCAGTGATTTTGATGACAGGTCAAATATTATTTCTCAAGAAGTTCTTACCACTGGTCCTATGGCTGTCACAGAAGCCAAGAATCTAACTCTAGTTTTTGACAGATGGGATGGAAGTGATGAAGAACTTCGTAATTGGACTCTGGATAAAACCAGTCAAATGCGTGGTTCGGAAGAAGGTCAAGAAGGTCTTTCTTCTTTCTTAGAGCGTCGTAAACCTAATTGGTCATCTGAATAAAATGGTGTTAGAAATGTTTCCTGATTGGATGATTAATGCTCCAACACCCTTTAGCTCAGTTTTGGTTGCTAATCGTGGTGAAATCGCGGTTAGAATACTCAAAGCAGCAAGAGAATCAGGGCTCAAAGGAATTGCTATTTACTCTGATCCTGATAAGGATTCGCTACATGTTGAAGTGGCCGATGAATCTGTTCATTTACCCGGGAAAAATCTCTCTGAAACGTATCTAAATATGGAATTAATAATTTCTGCAGCAAAGGAATCAGGGGCTCAAGCAATACATCCGGGTTATGGATTCTTATCTGAAAGAGCTAATTTTGCTAAATTAGTCAAGGATTCCGGATTAATTTGGATAGGTCCGTCATCAGAAGCAATAGAAACTATGGGAGACAAAATTTCTGCTCGTAGAAGAATGATAGAATTTGATGTTCCTATTATTCCAGGTGAAGAATTAGTAATTGAATCAGGGTCAAACCCTCTTAGTGTTTTAGCAACTTCAGCTGCTAGAGTAGGATATCCATTATTGGTAAAGGCTAGTGCTGGAGGTGGTGGTAAGGGAATGAGAGCAGTACACGAACCTAAGATGCTCAGAACCGAATATGAAGCAGCAGCACGGGAAGCTTCGGCTGCCTTCGGAGATGGTACCGTTTACGTTGAAAGGCTATTGACTGGTTCGAGACATGTTGAAATTCAAGTACTTTGTGACCAATATGGTAACTCTGTTCATTTGAATGAAAGAGATTGCTCTTTACAAAGAAGACATCAGAAAGTAATCGAAGAAGCCCCGTCTCCAGCAGTTACTCCTGAGATTCGCAGGAATATGGGACAAGCTGCAATAAGAGCCGCTGAATCGGTAAATTATGAAGGTGCAGGAACAGTCGAATTCCTTCTAACTTCTAGAGGTGAATTTTTCTTTCTCGAAATGAATACTCGTCTTCAAGTTGAACATCCAGTTACTGAATTAATTACAGGAATTGATTTAGTTCAGAAGCAATTTGAAGTTGCGGCAGGTATACCATTGAATATATCGCAAGATGAAATAGGAATTACCGGTCATTCTATTGAGGCTAGAATCTATGCCGAAGACGTAACCAAAGGCTTTCTTCCTGCTATCGGTAAACTATCAATGTGGAGACCACCTTCAACACCGGGTGTTAGAATGGACTCAGGATTTAGAGAGGGAGACGAGGTCACCATTGATTTCGATCCGATGTTAGCTAAATTAATTGTTCATGCTCCAACACGTGAGGCCGCATTGAGAAAACTAGATACTGCATTATCAGAATTTGTTGTTTTGGGTGTAACTACTAATGTTGGATTTTTACGTGAGGTATCCAAGAGTGAGGCATTTTCGAATGGTCTTGTAACAACAGATTATCTCGACAATGTGTCTTTAGACGAATTTGAAGAACCGAGGATTAGTGATTCAATATTAGTATCAATTGCTGCAGGTGCAAGTCGTTTTGGTTTAGATCGCAATCAACTTTCTTCTAGTTCAGAAATATTAGACGAATATAGTGGACATTCCGGAGATCCATTCAAAACATTAACGAGGTCTTACCCTTAGGTGATATTATGGAATGGAGTGTAGGTAATTCTGGTTCTAGATATAAGGTAAATTTCTCTGAAAAAGAGGAATTACTTTCTCTTACAAAATTAATTTCTGAAGATAAAGAAATTAACTTTGATGATATTTCAATGAGTAGAGATCAACAAGCAGGTAGAATTCTTGTATATTTAGATGGAAAAAGAAGTTTCGCTCATGTTTCTCGATGTGATGATGAATGGTGGATACATTTTCAAGGTCGCATTTATGTGATTAATATGCATGAACCCGGAAGTCCAGACTCATCACTATCAGAAGGTAGTCTAAGTGCCCCAATGCCTGGAACAATTCTTGATGTAATGGTGAAGACTGGGCAGAGAGTAAGGAAGGGGCAGACGTTATTGGTAATGGAAGCCATGAAGATGGAGCATAGAATCCAGGCCCCTAGAGCAGGTGAAGTTACTTCAGTTTACTTTCACAAAGGAGACAGAGTCGATATGGGCGCAAATTTAGTTGAAATCGGCGATTAGAATAGTTTTAACCTACTTTTACAAATAATCATGCAGGGAGTGGATTAATTACATCTAATGTCTTGGGATTATCATGGGAGTAGAAACGACAATACTTGCTGCTTTGATGGGGCTCAGCCTTGCGTCAGCCTCGGGATTCAGAGTTTTCTTACCTCCATTTATTTTATCATTAGCAGTCAGAACTGATACTTTTGTTAATTTAGATCTATCAGGAACTGAGTTTGCTGCATTTGACAGTAATGCAGCAGTTATAGTTCTTGGAATAGCATGCTTAGCAGAATTTGGAGCATATTATGTCCCTTGGTTAGACAATTTATTGGATACTATAGCGACCCCTGCAGCAGTAGTTTCAGGAGTTAGTATGACTTCAATGGCTTTAGTGGGTAGCGATCCTATAATTCAGTGGTCATTTGCAATTATTGCAGGAGGTGGTTCAGCAGGAATTATTCAAGTCACTACAGTTGCAATTCGTGGGCTATCATCTACTCTAACTATGGGATTCGGTAATTCATTTGTTGCATCTGGCGAGAATATAGCAAGTGTTATTCTTACAATTGCAGCATTAATAGCACCTTTAATTGCTGCAATTTTTGCAGTTATATTAGTTGCTTTATTGATACGACAATCNATTAAGATTACAGCNGAAAAATCAACTCAAGGGACTTAAAAANTCTTGATTATTCATATATGGTCTTAAAACCTCAGGTATCATAATTTTACCATCTTCTGTTTGATATTGTTCTAGAATTGCTACCAATGCTCTTGTAGTAGCAACCGCAGTTGAATTCAATGTATGGACAGCAGAGTTCCCTTCCGATGTTCTGTATCTCATACGAAGTCGATTTGCCTGATAGTCCGTACAATTTGAACAAGAAACTACTTCTTTGTATTCTCCAACACCTGGTAGCCATGCTTCAAGATCATATTTCTTTGAAGCGACGGTCCCCATATCTCCTGTGCAAATATTCACTACACGATAGTGTAAGCCTAGGCTATCCCATAATTCCGTTGCATTATTCAATAAATCCTCATGATGAGACCATGAGTCTTCAGGTTTACAAATTATAATTTGTTCTATTTTAGTAAACTGATGTACTCTCCATATCCCTCTATCCGAGAGTCCGTGTGCACCAACTTCTCTACGGAAACATTGTGAAACTCCAACAAGTTTTATTGGAAGTTCTGATGGTTCGATAATTTCATCCATCCTCATAGCAGTTAGTGGGTGTTCACTTGTNGCAATGAGATAGAATTTATCCGGCTCAATTCCATACATTACAGTTTCAAAATCACCAAGATCTGTAACTCCTTCGTAAGCTTCTTTATTCATCATTAAAGGCGGTTGAACAAGAGTGTAATTTTTGTTGATGAGGAAGTTTGAAGTATAATTTTGTAGAGCCATATCTAATCTTGCCAAATCTCCTTGCATGAAATAAAATCTACTTCCAGTTATCTTTGCGGCTCTAGCTAAGTCTACCCAACCATTCTTTTCAATAATTTCATTATGATTTATTGCATTAAATCCTAAACTAATTTTTTCGCCATGTAAACTGTGCAAAGTATTCTTTTGGTCATCTTCTCCTTCAGGTACACTCTCATGAAGGATATTTGGTATTCTCATCCTTATTGAATCTCTATTTTGTAGTAAATCATCTGCCATTTTTGACAATTCTTCAATTTTATTTCCTATACTCGATACATCACTCAATATTTTGTTTACAGCATCAGAGTCTCCAGCTTTTTTCGCTGCTGCTATAGTTCTTGCAGCCTCATTTCTTGATTTACGAAGTTGATCAACATCAAATCTAGCTTGCTTCCATTCATTATCGATTCTGATTACTTCGTCAATGTTATCATGAGGAATTTTTCTTTTATCATGATCTTTCCGTAAAATCTCAGATTTTTCACGAAATATACTCATGTCTAGCATAACTATCAACTCTAGGACTGCTCAATCTTCTTTCAATGAATCGGGCTTTTAGGTTCAGAAGAGGCTAATTTGTTGAATTAAATCTGATGGGCCATATACTATTAATCCTGTAATGAAATAACCTAATATNGCTCCNCCNTTNAGNAAAGGTAANCCTGCTTGNGGTTTTCCTTTTGCNACNTGNGTCATTAATCCNAAGTAACCNANCAANCCTCCNAATAANGTACCCAAACCAACTAATAGAGGATCTAAATGTAACATTCCAAAGAATGTTGATAACGGTACAGAACCTAAAACTACGCCAGTTTGAGGTAAGAATGTAATGGCCGAAATAACCAGCATTCCAGGGAAAATAACATCCCCAAGACCCATAAACAATGCATCTCTACCTGTTTTTTCTACTTTCATATGCCCAACTTTGGGATTCTCCCAATCCTCTTTTGACGGTCTTTCCACAGTTTTTTCCATTACACCTTCTTGTTCATCTAAGAAAGAATATCCCTTATCTTTTGGCGCGACTAATAAAATTGGTAACTTCAAATCTATCATTGTATCTGCCAATTCGAGCATATGTTTACTGCCATTTACTGCCCAGTGATCATATACTGCAGCACAAATCATGAAGATAATTATTAGAGTAGGTACAAAACTAATTCCAATCATTGTAATAACCCCCGCTCCCACTAATACCACAACAAGATTTACAATGTCCCATTCAGGAAATCTCCATAGTGTTGTCATAAGTAATAAATCTAAAATTAATGCTATTAAAAATGCATTCTCTTGGGTATTCAAAACAATCTGCATAATTAAGGCGATATACGGGTAAACAGTGTATACTAAAGAAAAATATAGTGAAAACATGATGAATCCTTTAATCAGTAATTCTAAATTTTTCCTAGCGAGCCATATAATTAAGAATGTAAAAATACCAATTAATGCCAATTCTAATAGTATATATCCCCCTTGTGTAGTTCCTTCTTCTCCGAAAGCTCTTACTTCATCTTTATCCCAAATAGGCTGAATTGTAATCCCTAAAAATATAGTTGTTACAAACATTCCAGCCATACCAGTCATTGACTTCCACTGGTCTCGCATAGCCTCAATAGTCTCGTTCACTTTCACTCCCCAACCCCCACGAAGTTCAAAGACCATATCACTTTGACTAATACAAGTGTGTAGTAGA
>PCAW01000006.1:0-36477 GCA_002730775.1 Methanobacteriota archaeon
ATCGGGAATCGCAGTAGCCGTATTTCAAGGATAACTCAGATGGGTGACAGTTTACCGTCACGGTCCAAGTTGTTCTATCCTATTCACTTATCACTAATGGCTACCTCCAGGAACAAGTCCCTTCGGTGCCAAACCCTATTCTTCATATATCGCGCTTGCCCCTCTATAATTGGTTGGGACATTTTTATGAAAAATAGGCACTAATCACTTATCTTCCTGAGTGGGAGCAGCGTAGTAATGGAGGGTTATGACAGAAAAATATGTTTTTTAGAACATTCTCGGTCTCCAGTTGTTGCTGCCCCCTTTAGTCAGGAGACACTTATCACTAATTTTTTACACTAGCGTTACTCATAGCCATACGCATAAATGCGTGAGGACATGCGAGTAGCATGTTTTATTCCCTGGCTCATATTGTAGCGCCTGGGAAAGTAGTACTACTAGTACACTTATGGGGTTATGCCTCAATATATTCTTCATAGATATATTCTTCAGTTTCAATTCGGATTTTTAGTTCCGACATTGGCATACCTCCTTTTGTTTTTTTACAAGAGTATTTACGGTTTTTTCTAGTTTTCTGATTCTACGCTGCATTTTAAGCAGCTCAGCGTCATAGTCCGTTCTTCTTGGTAGGCGCGTCATTGGTTCTCACCTTTTTCGCGCGGTGCTCCAGGCCAAGTAAGTGGGTAAGGACCCATGCTAAATTCGGCAGTTACTGGAGCATTTTGACCATGAATTACTATATGGTGTTTATCACCAATAAAGTGTAATATGGGAGTACCCTCGCTAGTAGCGAGAGCTACAACCTCAAATATTTGGTCATCTTGATACATCAGAGCTTGTCGAACGAAGGCGCGATATACCACGACTCCTAAAATTTCAATATGGTCAGCATTGAAGTGTTTTCTATCACCTGAATAGGCTAAGAATTCTCCTTCTCTGCTACTGATTCTTTTCATCTGTTCTCTAACATATTTAGCGGTTAACCCGCCTTTTCTTTGTATTTCAAAGTAATTATTCTTCACAGTTAAGTCTCTTTGGTAATCCCACTCAAACTTTGTGCACTTAGTGCCAGTTTTAGCAATGAATACTTGAGACCAATTAAAGGTGTGAGGGAGTGACCAATCACCAGTATAGATGATATCATCACAATCACATCCTTTTCTTAAATGTGGGTATCTTTCTTTATCTGGTCTTGTACCAGTTATAAGAGTAGGACACCTCTTGTGTTTAAACCGACCACGGAGTTTTTCAAAAATCTCGTCAGTCAATTTGCTTCCCCCTTAATTCTTGTATACAAGTGAATAGGGGCTTCCAATCGGTAACCGTGGATTCAATCCAGTCGTACCATTCTTGGTTCTCTGCATAGTATTTCTCAATATGAGCCGGGTAAGGCTTGTCTGAGTTATCTAGCATCATTTGGACTCTATCTTCAGGTACACCATGAATGTTCTTGTGTCTTTTATGTCCTCGAAGGTCGAGAACAAAGACACGGAAATTTTCATACATGGCTTCTCGCAAGTAAGGGAGAAACTCCGCTTTTTGCAAGTTAGTATTGTCCAAAATATACACATCAAATTCTCGCATTTTCATTGATTGAATCATTTCATGCTGCTTAAAAATATGTGCTGCGGCAATAGCGAAAGGTACAAACTCGTACTCGCCATTGCTTTTTATAAAAATGTCATCAGTAGAAAAAATGCCGACTTCAAGGCCAGCTTCTTTCTCTAAATGCCATTTCAAATGTTTCGCCTGAGTCGATTTTGTTTGACCAGGCGCCCCACGCATAACAACCATAATAGGCGCATCGCGGGGAAGTTCATCTAATTGTCTTAGATTACTCACTTATTCACACTAATAGGGCCCCTCAGGAGGCCGAACACCTTCTGAGGGGCAATTATAGTCCGCAGACTATATTCATCTTTAATTAAGTTTAGAAGCCTGAAACTCGCTTACGCAGGTCATCAAGGTCATGGCCATCTAGGTTTGCACCTACGAGGTTCGCCTCCTTTAGCCTTGCCCCGTCTAGGTTTGCACCTGCGAGGTCTGCTCCACTTAGGTTTGCTTTTGTTAGTTGCGCATCTTTGAGGTTTGCTCCCTTGAGATTTGCACCTTTGAGGACCGCAGCATATAGTGTAGCACCTTCAAGATTGGCACCTTCAAAGTTTGCATTCGTCGCGTGTAAACTGCCCGACTTCGTATTGCTTAACTTTGCATCTTTCAGATTTGCATCTTTCAGATTTGCACCGTTGAGGTCTCTGTTTCTTCCTTTTCCGTAGGTCCATGCCTTTGCGTAGTCAGTCCATTGCTGAGCTGTCCACTTGCTTCGGTCTTCTTTTTCTTTTTTTGGTTCTTTCATTTGTTTCACCTTATCTTCCTATTCAACATCAATCAAAGCACAAGACTCAATTATCTTATTCTTCGGTAGTATGTTTTCTAGGTAGTCCTGAAATTTATCAGGGGTTGATACATCTTGATTATGCGCTGAGTAAGGACAAATGGCTAGTCTGCCAAATGCATCAATAGATAGGGTTCCCCATCCAGCGTCACAACTTGACTCTCCTCGTGCAAAGGACATACAATAGTCTTCTAGAAACCCATCAGTTTTACCGATAAGGTCATCGTAAGTAGAGCCGTTTCTGTCACCTTTTTGAATTAGGCGACCACTGGCTAATGTTAGTATGTCTGCTTCTTTAAGTGGTTTAGGCCACAAAGGAGTAGTATAGTCAAATATTTTCATCAATTCTTTTTTTCGTTCTGAGTTGAACAGGAACTGTATCTCAGTCCCGGGATTGTAACTTAGATTACAGTTAGTTTCTATACCTAAGTTTCTTAGTCTCTCAGTCTCTGCTGAGAGCTTGGTAGCGTAACGCTTCCAGTCTTTCCCTGTACGAAAATCGTCAATGGAAAGAGCAATTATATCGACAGTATCAGACGCTGTAATTTTCTTAGCAACATCTAGAGTAGTCGTTATGTTGACTAGCATATTATACTCCTTAGCAATAGGAGCAAGAATGCGTAGCCAATGTAAAGGGTCAGTGACACCTGTCACTCCCCTTAGAGGATTAATGGGTAAAGAAAGCTCTTGAAAGCCATGTTTACCTGCGAGATGGACAATATTTATCCAATATTCATCAGGTAGTCTAAACTTCTTTTCTTCTCTACTTTTATCCTTCAACAGGTAGCAGTCATCTCTGCATACCTTGTCAAAAGAACAATCAAAAGTAGGGTGAAGAAACAATCGCGTTCTTACCATGTTAAACCTCCAAATCGTGAGGTTATATTACCGTTCACTTATTGCGATATTATTCAACTGGGTAGCTGTAAATATCAGGCTTCTCTTCATAGCCTTTGTCTCTATTATACTCCATAGGAATAAGTTTCCAGTTAGATGGAGTAGAGATAAGGGAGAATCCTTTTCGTTTGACATTGTCATTGAAAGCATCAATTAACGCCTTTTTACAACCCGATGCACCTGAACAGTACACACGAAGGTCGACACGAGCGTTAGGTTGGTCAAACGATTCTAACTTTTTTTGTAAGTAAGAATAGAAATTGACCGCATGAGACCAGTGTGCTTCCCAGTCTTGCGGTAAAATAACCGCTTTAGGGAACACAGAAAACCGTACTCGGCCTTCGTATAGGTCATTGTAGCGATGGCGGTCCCAGCATAGTCCTACATTGATAATATACTGACCATCAGGTCTTTTTTGTAGTTTATCAAGTTTAGGCGTAACATGGGATTTAAGCCACTCATCNTTGGATATAGGTTCCATGTCATCTGACACGAAGACCAACTCCTAGCATATCGGTTCTAACGATTGCTTCAATATCGGGGTCAATAACAACATTTGTGTCATTAACCTCTAGTTTCTGCTGCATAACCAACATTATTTCTTGTGGTTCAATATGCAGTAACTTAGCCATATCGAAAATAATGTCAACTACTTGGTTAACTCTATCTTCATTAACAGGCGTATTAGCCTGCTTGGCATATTTTCTCCAGAATTTAAGCTTCTCTAGCAAGTAGCTCACCTGGGATTTCTATATTTAGATAATACTCTGCTGAAACATGTCTTCGCCCAAGGGTGTGACAATAAACATGTCTTCGCCCAGGGTCATAATCCTTCTGCCATGAATAACTGACAACCTTACCAGTTGTAGTTAGAATCCCGCTAGCAGCGAGTTTCTTCAAGTTATTTCTAACTTTAACATCAGAGTTACAGACTTTTCTTATCTGTTTAATACCACCAATAACCATATCCGGCCATATAGGTATATTTGTTGGTTGTGAATAAATCACAACGGCTAGTCCACTGAGAGTTTCTCTCCATGTACTGCTCGTAGCAGCAAACTTAGGGATTTCTCTTTTTTCAGCTTCCTTAGCCAAAAACCGACTCAGAGGCTTAATGCTCTCTGATAGTTTAATCATCACTTATAATGGCCCACCACCCCCAATTAAGGGGGTGGCAGACACTAAACAAAACAGTAGTTAGGTTCAAAGGTTTAAGTTAGCATACTTAGCCATCATAGCGGCAAGTTCGCTGTCTACTTCTCTTTCTTCCTGGACTTCATGACTTGGTGTTGTAAAACTGTATAAGTCACCGGCCCATTTACTACGGTAAGTTGCTCCTTCATTCCAAAAGTTGTTAAATTCATTTCCAAGAGTCGCCATTACACCTTTCGGTGCCATTAACTCAATGGAAGATTTGTTGTATTGGCCCAAAAGTTCCTTAGCATTCAATCTCTTGAATTCAGAACCGTTGTTAATTTCAGTAGGTAGGCCAAGTGTCTCCGATAGTTCACGGATGTTGGCAATACCAGCTCGTTGTTTTAGACCGTCTACGCCCTTAAATTTGGGCTTGTTAGTTCTAGGAATGGATATGCTTTGCTCAAAGTCGAGCTCCTCACCCATTATGTAACTTAGGCTTTCAGCTGTAAGCGCTTGAGGCCAAATAAAGTCAGGGTGATGCAAAGGTGCAAATTCCATTTCGTCCTTTTCTGCTAATTCAAGCATAGTAAGAACATATTTTTCTTGCACCAAATTATTGGATAAGCGGCTGCTTCTCCATGGTGCATTATTTACTGTAATGTCTACAATGTTAGAAAACCGGTATAGAAACTTATTACAGTGTTCTATTCTTTCTTCACATCGTAGTTTTTCATCGACTAGCTGTTGAGTAACGGCATTTTGCCTAATAGTATCATCATTAAGTGATTTAATTATAGCATTGTAATGCTCAACTCTTTTTTGCTTGTCTTCTTCGTGCTTTATCTTATTGTCGTTTACTGCTTTATGGGCAGCTAACTCCAAATTGGCACGAGACCTACCAATCAAAGACTCGTCTACAAATGAATGCTTAACACACTCAGCTGTAATTGTCTTATCCTCTTTAGCCCAATCAGATATTTTTTGATATAATTTCTGATTTTTATTAATTTTGGCTTCAAAGAATTTATTGATTTGTTGGATTTCTTGTTTAGCAGCTTCTATGGTTTCCTTGTGAGGGTCAATAAAGCCGCCAATTTCATCAAGCTTGTTCTTTAGTTTATTCAACTCTTTAACCTGAATATTTTTCAATTCAGCATAAGTCGATTTCCACTCAGAGTGGATAACTTGCGAACAGTATTGGTGCAAAGTAGCTTGACGAAGCAAATACGCAGAGCGTACTTGGTTTCTGCTTACTCCCCTTTTCTTTGCCAAATGCTTTATTTTCATTTGACTTGGGAAATAAGATTTTACTAACTTCTTAGCGGCAGCCTTAGATAGACCAGCGCTCCAAAGTGTACGACGAATAAAGTACGCCAAAAGACTTGTTTTGCTTTGAAACTCCCTCACTTCTAATGGTAAGAGTGAGTGGAGTTCTTTAGTTTCCAAGTCAATGTTTGCACGAGGCATAAGTTGTTCGTCGCCTGCAATAAGCAGGGTTTGTTGGCGTTGAGAGATTTCACGAGCTTTCCTTCTAACAGTCTTGCGAACCATTGAATGGGCATTCGGTATCTCACTTTCGCGCACTGCTGATTCACCTCCTATTAAGTAAGGGGTAGTCATCAGCAGGCAAAATATTAAAAAAGTTATTCTTTTAATCATTATTATCTAATCACACTTAGGGGCCCCCCAAAGCCGCTAACGACTAAGGGGGGCAGTAATACGCAATCCGCAGACTACGCATGATATCGGGTTATTCAGTTAACAACAACCTAAACTCAGTCATCCTTTCCGGGCTTGCGCCTGGAAGGTTTCGGGGTATTACCCTTCTTTTTTGATGAGGTCTTAGTAGTTTTAGAGTTTTGAGGCTCTAAAGTTGTATTAGCTTTATACCATAGCTCAAACGGAGGTTGTAGCTCCATTCTTTGCTCAATAAGGTCTGCCTTTAGTGCACGACTAGGAACAGTCGCACCCTTTTTTTGCAGGTCTTCCTTTAGCTGCTTAACAGTCATTTTGGAAATCTGCCTGCATTCGGCAGTATATTGTTCAATAGCCGCATCTCTTGCTGCATCTTGACTTACATTATCAGTCTTTGCAGTAGAATACTGTTTAACTTCCTCTGGTGTAACAACATCGCTAGATGAAGCTTCACTATCCCAAGACTTACCTTCAGAGTTCTTCCGGTTTTTCTTAGAATTTGGTCCTTGCTTCTTCCCCTTATGCTTTTTAGGCTTAGTGGGAGTAAGTTTCCGATTGTCAGTTTCTATTTGAATGCTTTTCAGCACTGGGGCTCTCATACCTGGGTCCTTTAGAAGGGCAGGATTAGTGTAGAGTCCCATAATAAGATGAGCTGGTTGTCTAGGGTCATTCCCTAAACCTACATTAATCATAGTGTACAGCTCTTTGTATTTCACACGGTTCTTAGCAATTTTATCAACTGCAGCGTTTTTCTGCCCCTTAAAGACAGTAAACAATTTGCCGTTTGGACTTAGTATAAGCTGAAGTCCTACGGCATCTCCGTGATATGGTCCCATTCCAGATTGTGTATCTTTCAGTGACCTAACATAACCAGTTTCAATCGAACCAGGTATTTTCAGATTGTTGGATGGTCCCAACAAAAATTTTGCACCTGTGTGGTTGTTTTCAGTAATTCCTGACTTCTTGGTTGTATCAACCTTCCAGTCAGACATATGCGACAAATGCCAAATCATTGTAACTTCTTTGACATTAGCCTTATCTTTATGCTCTCGAACCATAGAAATGACCTTAGTATGTTTATCCTTTCGAATATTACTTCGGCCTACTCTTTCTGCTTGTCCAACTATCTGGTTGAATAAGTTAGCTCTAGATGGCATAGTTGCTTTTTGTTGTTCTACATACATATCAATAAATTTAGTCTCTAGCTTGTCAGCAGCTTTACCTGCATTTATAGCAAGTTTAGCTACTTCGGTACTTTGGGCGTTATTCCCTAGTTCCTTAGATTGACTAGCTTTACTGTGGTAATCAACGACTATTTTAGAAAGCATTGCAGGAACTGTCTCCTGATACTTCATATAGTCATCTTTAGCATATAGTTCGACCCATTCTTTAAGTTTCTTTTCCGCTTCGGCCATAAAGGCTTCGTCGTTAAAGTTTTCTTTAATAGAGTCATAGGTTGTTTTTATACTCTCACCGTTAATAGTAAAAGTATATTCTGTTGAATCAAACGCTTTGTCGACTTGTTGTTTAATAGCTTTAATAGAGGGGTCGCATGAGCGTACATATAGCTCACGCCAAATAGGCTCTGAAATCACTTTCATTTTGCCGTTTTTAGCCCTCAGTGGTGCTATTTCAAGTCGATACCCGAATTCCTTAACAATATCGAAACAAGACTTGAGTGCTTGCTCGATATGGCCAGTTGTTATTGTTAGTTTCTGCTCAGTTTGCTTTCTCGGAGTTTTGACTTCGTGGTCTCCACTTCCGTGATTTTTGAGTTTCTCGTTAAACATAACATTCATTGCTGGCCCAAGGTTCAATAAAACATGCAAAGCGTAGTCCACTTTGTAAGTGGGGTCTTTAATTCGCTTTGTGTCATATTGGAGTATTTGCTTTAATTCAGTCTTTAGGACTGATGCAATACTCACACCGTCTTCTATTACGCCATAGTAGATAGAATCTGCTATCTCTTTTGCGCGTCCAAACGGTGGTTTTAGGTTGAATTTCCTCCAAGCTTTCTTTTGCTTTGTAGTGCCTTTGTCTTTAACAGCAACATTTCTAAATTTAGGAACATCATCAGAGTTGGTGCATATCTTGCTGCGCCACTTTTCTGCATCTTTCTTGTTCCTTTTATTGTTACTATTACGGACACTATATCGGCTCCAGTGGAGAGAGTTAGAATCAACTACTCTCTGTTGGGCCTCATTGTCAGCTTTTCGGTCATTCATATTCGTAATGTCTGTTGCGCCTATGACTATAAAGCCACAGAACAAAAACAGACACATTATCAGGGTTTTCATTATTTTTTTCATTTTTTTTACCTCCTTACTTTATCGGTGTAAGGGTACCTAATACAAAAAAAATACCGGGGTAGTTTTAACGCTACCCCGGCAGTTTTTGTAAGTACATTAACATCCAACTTCCGCGCACCACTGAACCCTCGGCTCTATCCGGTAGGGTCCGCCAATGTGGGCGTATATTAGTCTCAGCCGTAAGGCTGATAGCTGGATTTCTGTTTCTCTCCGAAGAGAGCTAATAAATTACTGTGCGACTTTACCCACCATCCTTACGGTGATAGGTACGCTGGGCTTAAGCCCTTTTTTAGTCTCAAGATAATGTACAGACTCGATAAATCGAGTCCAAGCGTGTGTGGTAAATTGTGTGTGTGCGTAATGCACTTAATCTTTCAGTTGGAGGCACTTCTAGTTAAAACTAGTATACCTTGCAGGTTGTCCAACAACCTTCCAATCAGTTTCATCACTCACTTATCTCCCCTTTGATGCAATCTCCGGGGTCTGGCATAAATTCGCCGGGTTTTGAAGCCGGGTTTATACTCACACCTAATTCTCGACGGTGGGGGGTAGGACACTATTGTCTCCCTCGACTCTTGCCTTGCGGCGGTCATCGTTCCCCCTGTCGAGGGCAAAGCAAGGCTTCCCTCGCTTCATATTGTAGCGCCGCTCAAAGTAGTACTACTTGAGCAGCGGTGCTTACCAGCACTTCTCAGCCACCCAGTATAGGCCGAAACCTTCCTGGGGGCAGCTATATTCCGTAGAATATATTAGTTCATAGGTTACGAAGGGAGTTGATTTTGTACTCTTTAAGAATGCGAGCTTCCTCTTCTTCCCTTCTTCTCTCTGAGTTTTCTTTGGCTGTTATAATTCCTAAAGCCCATTCTTTCTCAGTAACCCATTTTTCACCCTGTATTTCTACAGCGATGTCTCGATGACAAGGGAGTTTATCAAAAGGAGCGCGAGCACCTTGAGGTACTCCTATCCATTTTCTATCGCTAGGGCGAGTAATATCATCCTCTATCTCCTCTATTTTATCATACAGGTCAAGCAATTGCCTGTCTGTTAATTTTTTTTCGTCTCTTTCTTGTCTAAAGTAGTTTAACCCTGCACGGGTTTTTAACTCTGGTTTATTTGGTTCTTTCATTTTTTCACCTTGTGCTTACCGCACTTATTGGCCACCCAGTGTAGGCCTAAACCTTCCTGGGGGCAATTATAGTCCTCGGACTATATTAATTAATAATTTGGGCATGATTTCATGCTACAATGGTGACGCTGTAATGCCGATTTCCACAAGTACAACCGCTAAATACGCGGATGTCTGTACGACCAACCAATTTCCCGTCTAAATAAACAGGATGATTAGCTTCAAAGTCGTTTTTTGTGTGGGTGTATCGCATTCCCATGTAGTCAAGCCATTGTGGGCATGACAACTCATGAGTAACGATTTCCGGCACTTCGTCCCATTGTAGTGGTTTATCACTCCATTTAATTGGGTCAAATGACATTTCATGTTACCTCCTAATGTGAGGGCTACAAACTACTGACAGAGAGAGGTTCTAAGCATACGAGTCACTGTAGTATTTGTACGGGGGAAGTTTAGTATAAGATTCATGGAACTTATATTTCCATTCCCCGCCTTCATATTGTAGCGCCCTGGAAGGTAGTACTACACAGTCAGAGAACGCTGTTCAACAACGACCCAACCTTGAGCTGGATTAGGTAAAACCTCTTTTTGGCCCAAAGACCAGTAAGATAGGGTTTCATTTGACCCGATTTTACGCTCAGTATGTTGCCATGTGAATTGAGGGCGCTTTCTAAGTAAGTTAATCAAACGAGCAGAGGTAATACCATCTTTTGTACGCTCATTATACCAATCTCTTATTTGATGAAAGGAGAGTACATCTAAGTTTTGATTTTCCTCATATATCTTGAAACACTGTTCAAGTTTCATCACTGTTCTTTTGAATTTAGCCATTATTAGTCCTCTTTATCCAATAAGCTATGCTGGTACTCATTTAGAATACGCGCAAGTGTCTCCCAGGTAGACTCATTATTGACTTTGAAGTCTTTTAATCTCTGAATGTCATACTTGCGGACGCGAATTGCGCTCATAGAGTCCGCTGTGCCCATTGTTATGTGCATCTTCACGGTGCATATAAGCGTTGTGAAGGTTTACATAGTCACTTGAACAACACTTAGGTTTAAGGTCAGACTGAAGCTGAGTAATAAATATGGCAGAGAAACATACCTTTACCTATTATTTGACTATTGAAATTGACGCAATGAATGATGAATCAGCTATGAAAAAGCTAGAAGGGTGGGTCGAACCTACTCTTGCTTTGAAGAAGAACTCAGACCTTAATCTATCAGCTATCGAGTTTGACGAGCCCGAAGAGGAAGAAGGAGGAGCAGTAGAAGAAAAACCCTCTCTTGTCAAGGCGGCAATGGCAAAGAAGGCTCGTCCGGAACTAAAAATACCCGAAAAGGACGAGTTTGACTATGATAACATCCCTGATTGGGAAGAAATAGGCGAAGACAAGCCAAAGAAAGCAAAGGCTATTCTTCCGGATATAGAAGATGATGACGATGATGGCCTTGGTGGCCTATTAGATGGACTTGACGATGACGAAGAGGAACCAGAGGATGATGACGATGACGAAGATTGGGACTGGGACGACGGAGAATGGTAAAGTACCTAATCCCTTTTCTAAAGAAATCACGGAGCTAAACAAGCTTGTCGACTTACAGGCTAGGTTTAGAGTGTTATCAGTAGCACTAACTATTGGGGTAATCTATACTACTTTTGTTTTTATGGTGTTCGAGTTCACTCCTATTGACTTACTAGTTATATGTTTAACCACATTTCTTGGGTATAGGAGTGTAAAGCTAGGTGACGAAATTCAAGAAATTAAGCAGTACCTTCATGGTGAGGGAGTNCCTGCGCTAGATTAATGCACTATCTAATGCCGGACCATAAAGTGCTTTTACCCTTAGAAGCAGAAGCGGTGCTAAAGGCTAAATCTATCAAAATAGAAGAGCTTCCGCCATTAATGTACCAAGATGCGGCACTCGAATACCTTAGAATGAAAGGTGAAGAAACTCCTATTGGCTCTGTTGTCAAAATTATAGTTGTAAGAAGCAAGTTTAATCAAGATGATAGTGAAGACTCGGCTGCCCGTACTAAAATTAAGTACCGTGTAATCAAAGGTGTTTGATATGGAATATGAAGTATGGACTGACGGCAGTTGCATAAAGGAAGATTCTAGAGATAGTAAGGGGGAATGTGGTGCTGGCTATGTTATTGTCGAAAAGGACAGTGGGAACATTTTACATCTTCATGGGGAGTATATTGGTATAACTACTAATAATATGGCTGAATTTGTAGCAGTAGAACTAGCATTAGAGGATTTAGTTTCACGAAAGCTCGGGCCCAGCGTTCATATTTTGATAGTTAGCGACTCTAAAATGGTAGTAGAAGGGTTATCAGATAATTATAACATAAAAGAGCCCGGGCTTAAAGCAATAATTAAANGAATCAGAGTACTAGAAGACAAACTCAAAGGAGTTCACCAATACCAATGGGTTAAAGCTCATGTAGGCACTGAGCTAAATGAGATAGCAGATTACTTGGCATACACAGCAGCGAGGGGTTAGTATGGTAATTCAAGAAATTGATAACGAAGTTGAATTAGTAACTGGCTTCTTTTGGTTTTTTACNCAAGAAGAAATGATAGAGCACGAAGGAAAAAAGTTGACCGTAAAGCTCGAAATAGATACGACTAAGTGGTTACCAAAAAGTGCNGATGCAGCTTATAGGTGGTATATGTATTCCCCAAACGCAGCTGGTATAAGGTCTAAGCAAGGGCTTCTTACTATCTGTAAAGTATCTAACTCACCCTACGAAGGCACAGCACGACATTTGGATGGAGAACCGCTACCTGATGATTGGCTCTACACAGAGCTTATCGACATATCAGATAGAGTACAAATGGAACCGGAATATGACGGAGTAGTGGTTGAAGGACCAGTTTCTGCAGAATTTGTAATCACACCAAGAGAAGATTATACTCTTCATGAGATAACCAAGCAAATAAGTACTATTCACCATGGAATGATGAGTCCGGAAGAAATAGACTTACTAAGCGCAGACAGAATAATAAGACACGCAGAGGTATATGAAACACCTAGGAAAACTAAAACCACTCTATTATCAATTCCACGACCTATTCATGGGGGAGTAGCAGACCTAAGATTAGGTACGCCTAGTGATGATGAAGCTTGTTTTACTTGTGGGCATACTGCTAATATCAACGGAAAAAAGACATATACTTGCCCAGGCCACTTTGGAAGAATAAACTTAGCAGTACCAGTTCCTAATTATATGTACTTAACAGGAGGAGTAGATAGCTCCCCTCTACTAAAAACTCTAAAGTATGTGTGTCTTAGCTGTCATGAAATTGTCTTACCGGACGANATACTCAANCCACTTATTGAAAANGCTAAGAAAATAATGTATGAAAATAAATTTACTAGCCCTGANGGNTTTGCACTAATATGGAAGGCTATTGGCGATGCATACAANGCATATTACAAGGAAGCAAAAAACCCTGCNAATTGGGGGNCTTATCAGCTGTCGCAAGGAGGCCCAGTCCCAACACCNCTATCTACNAAAGTTAATCACTGCCCTCGATGTAATGAAAAATCCCCTATCCTCAGATTTAGTATGAAATTTGGAATGGGGCGTCGTGCCGAGTTTTCTCCAAAACCCGGAGACCGCCCAAGAGACGAATTCCCTATATCAACACCTTATTCATATGGAGAGGTACATAAAGCACTAGCTGGGGTGCCTAATGGCCAAGCACTAGCACTGGGGTATAATACTAAGATAGACCCTAGTATTGGCGTCCCGGTTTCTCATCCTCGTTATTTATTTTGGGAGCGTTTCCCAATAGCCCCTAACAATGTAAGGCCACCAAGAGAGGTTCCAGGTAGTGGCATAGAAATGAATGATTTGAATAAACTGTATATAAATGTGGTACGAGCTAACCAAACGCTACTTGACTTAGCTGATGACACTCAAAAGTCTCGAAGGTCAGAATCAATTTTATTCAAAGCCTGTACACAAGCACTAAGCACCCAAACACCATTTGGAACCCCAGCTATGACTAAGAAATTTGGCGGAGATAGTGCAGTAAATGCTGCATTAGAAGGAATGTATGATAGAATCAAGCCTCCAGGTAAGACAAAAAACCACATAAGAAGGATTAACCAATCAAAGGTAACTGAACATACTCTTTATTCCGTTATTACTCCTAATCCTGACTTACGACTCGACGAAGTAGGCATTCCTATTAGTGCGTGTATTCGCATGACAGTAGCTGAGAGGGTTACCAAAGATAATATTGAAGAATTACGAGAAGCCGTCATAAGAGGTCACCCATATGAAAAGCGAGGAACTGCCGCGCTAGATAAATGGGACATAGAGAAATATTTTGGTGGAGCAAAAGCGATACAGACTTTCAAGCCTTCAAAGCATATAATTAGTTTAGAAGGAAGACCTAATAGTGTCAAAGACCCATTTGCGGTTGACTCTAAAGATGGTTGGGAGTTTCCCGAAGCTCAGCACACTTGGGAAAGAGAAATACTATCAGGGATAGAAGCAAGATATGCCGGTGTAGAGGATAAAAGTGGCATGGAAGATGAAATAAAAAGAGCAAGAAGGGAATATAGATATGAATTTGCTTCTAACAATAGAAGGGGTCTTGCAGACAACCTAAAACTCGGAGATATAGTTCATCGGTCTTTACGCCGTAATGATATGATTATGTTCACCCGTGCTCCTGCACTTCACCGTCAAAATGTTATGGCAGCTAGAGTAGTGCCTTTAGACCAAAAAGCTATTTCTTTCAACCCTACTATTTGTGTCCCGTTCAACGCTGACTACGATGGCGACACCATGAGATGCTTCGTACCGCAATCTCCTGAAGCTATCCAAGAGTGTAAAGACATACTAGATGTAAATAAGCAAATTATTCACTCTCGCTATGGCAGACCTACTATTGCTTCTGACCAAGATGAAACATCAGGCGCTTACTTGCTTACCTTCCCCAATAAGTCTAAACTAACCTACAAAGGAAAAGACGAAGACGGTAATGACACTACTATTACTTACAACGCTTATCAAAAGCTAGACGATGATAAGAAAAAGAAGTTCAAAGGACCACATGGTACATTTGATGGGAGAATAGGCTACGATAAAGACGGTTATGTTTACTTTACTAGAAAGGCACTAATCGAAATGCTGGGTCTAGTCTATACAAGAGATGACGAAGGTAATGTCAAATATCTAACAGAACTACCTGAGCCTGACCTCCAGAATAAGTATTACACTGGAAAGTCAGTAGTGTCTATGTTTATCCCTGAGGGAATCAATTGTGATTGGAAAGACTCAACCGGAGAGGATGTTTCTATCCGCAACGGAGTGCTTAGGCATGGTACATTAGACGCTAAAGGTGTAAAGAATGGCTCTATGGTTCTAGGCGCAGCATTTGTTTATCACTTCGACTATGAGCTAGGGATTAGAAAGCTAGCCGAGTTTATCGACCATGTTAACCGTCTATTCTTTGCAGCTCACTTGTATGTAGGATATACTATTGGTATTGAAGATGTTTCTTTAAAGGAGCCTGAGTTCATTGAAAAGAAAAATCAATTGTATAATGAAGCAAACGAAAAGATAAGAATACTGACAGAGGCATTCTTCAATAAAAAACTGGAGAAACTAGATGATTCCTATTTCAAAGAGCATTCTCGTCATTGGCTTACCTACGACCCATTAGGGTGGATGGAGTTACAGATAGCAGAAATTACTGGGAAGTTTGATAAAGAAATTATCAAATTAACTAAAGAACTCCAGGGTACTGCCAACCAAATGAACATAGCCGTTGTCTCTGGTGCTCGCGCTAAGAATCTAAACATTCAGCAAATGTCCGGTGCTTATGGGCAGGTTGCGGTAGGAGGTACTAGACTACTTAGCGGAATAAAGGTGGGTAGATTATTGTCTCACTACAAAAAAGGTGACTACTCAGGGGAAGCCTTTGCCTTTTCACCGGACTCTTATGCAGAAGGATTCCGCCCTGAACATTACTTCCTAGGCTCAATTGCTGGTCGGCGCTCTATGATGGAGTCTTCTATGGGAGCAATTCAAAAATCAGGGTATCTTTCACACCGCCTAAAGAGGGCTTCGGAGAATCTAATGATAGATGATAGAGGATATTTAGTCAACCTAAGGCTCGGAAAGGTTCTTTCCACCGAGGTTGGCGAAGATGGGCTTCAACCATTCCATGCGCGAGGCCCGGATAATCCAAATGGATTATCGCTTGAACTTCAACCACATTTTATTTCACAGCTGTGTAAACATGGAATCTCGCTCTATGACAACTGTGACACATGTCAAATAGGAACAGAGCACAGTTTGCGAGGAAAAGCGGGTAGATTGCCCCTCAATATTTTATCAAAATTAACAAAAAAATTAGAAACGAGAGAAATTGAAGACCCGCTATCCTACTTTTCTCGCGCATATGAATACTACTTAGAAAGCAAAGCAAGTCCTGGTGAAATGATTGGTGCTGCAGCTGGAGCAAATGTAGGCGAACCAGTAACCCAAGCCGGTCTCCGAGCATTCCACGGTGGAGGTAAAGGGTCAATGCCTACTACTGATAGAATCGTACAGCTACTAGATTTATCTCGCTCAGCAATTAAGCAGCCAGCAACTAGGTTCTTTTTGAAAGAAGAATACAACAATGAAGAGACTGCCAAAAAGCTGGCTAACTTCTGTTCAACACTATTACTAGACGACATAGTCAAAGTTTTCCGCTATCTCTCTGAGGAAAGAGCAATCGACCTAGAATACGACATGAGCGTGGTAGATACATTTGAGCTAGACCTAGAATTTATCTATGAATATTTATCATACAAAGGAAACAATGAACGACCTAAGTTCAGTGTAAATAAAACTCCTGAAGGACTTAGAATAAGAACAGAGGGCGTACCTAGCGTCATAGATTCAGATGCATACTTACTGATACTAAAAGAATCATTAGGTAAGTATCAGATTAATGGGCTAATTAGTGGAGGTCGTGCGTTTGCAGATAAAGCACAGCACCCTACTAAAGAAAAACCTAGTTGGTGTGTATTTGTAAAGGGGCCGGTAAAACCAACCCCCGGAAGGCCAAACCCAATGATGGAAAATGCTTATGAGTTAATTGGGGAGTATTACGACGAGTACCTTACTGTCTCTAATGACCCATTTTGGATAGCGCACGAGTATGGACTAGAAGCTGCCTTATCCGGTATCAAGGAGTTATTCAATGAACAGATGAATGACCCAATCAATGATAGAGGCTTAGGAGAAATAGACCTTCGCTACATTGATGCTATGATTGACAATATGGGAAGCACTGGATATTTGTCAGGACTAGGAAAAAGTGGACACATGGTTTCTAACTCTATATCGTTACTTGGTGGTATTGGTGGGGAAGACCCAGGAAAGTCGTTAAGGGCACACTCTATTATGGGGACCGCCGATAACCTAGAGGGTATGGTGGAAGCTATAACTGCCGGAAAGGACTTAGAAATTGGAAAGCGTTATATCGAGAGGAAGTCCTCTAACGAGTAGCGCTTCTTTTCATATAGAGCATCTATATCCCAACCCATACCATAGTANATATTTTCAACCTTCTTTATTACATGCTTCTCAGCCAAAAGAGCATAATCTAGGGTATAGTCAGTAATTTGGTCTAACTCATAAAAGCCAACCCAACCATCTTTAGGTAGTGCAGTTGGGCCATCACAGACATGAGTCCAACTAAACGAATCACCTTTGTCTAACTTCAGGAATCCCTTTGACTCATCAGCAAGAACATCATTATGGAACAGGGCAGCAGTAGCAGACCAATACTTCTTAGCATAACAAGCATCGTCGTCGTCGCGTTGGTCGCCAGTCTTAGGTTCAGGGCACTCTCCACAGTCGCACTGCTTTTCATATGCCCAGTGCCAATCCATGTGATGTGGTAACCATTTGTTGAGTTTGGCGTTAGCTACTAGCTGAGAGTCATCGATTTCCCCATCGCGCACTTGACTTACTAGTTCTTTGATACTGTCTTGGATTTCTCTNGGAGATTCATCGTTAAAGATACGCCCAAGAGTCTGCAACTGAATATTACGCCCGATAGGAGCAGTGTTAGTTTGCTTTGCCTCCATACCTGACATTTTCCTTGAAACCTCTGGCCAACCATCTTCGGAGAAGTCTAGGTTGAGGAAGCCCTTTTTGTCGTCCCATGCTTTTCGACCAGCGTAGCGGTTCTTCTTAGCGATGAAGTATTTATCCATAATAGCCTCTAACTCCACTACTACTTTGTCAGTGCGTAAATCGGCTTGAACATGGTCAGTCAAAACCTTAGCAAGTGCAATAGATTCATCATATACTTTCTCTTGTGTCCACTCTTTAGGCATGGTAACGAAGATAGAATCAGTATGTCCGAATACAACCTTGAATCCTGCTTCTTCGGCTTTAGCCTTGATAGATAGAAGTGCATTACGACCACCCATAGTAATTGTCTTAGCAATATCAGGGTCATACCAAGAAAACTTAGGGAAGGCCATAATCCCATAGTAGCTGGCGCGCATTCGCTTGACTGAAAGCTGCATAGCGTTCCACTTTCGAGCTGCGTTCTTATCACCAGCGGCTTCTGCTTCTTTCAGTTTCTCTTTGTATTCATCTCTTTGCTCGTCAAGCCGAAGAACCATCTTAGGTAATACACCAACAGGATTCTTACGGAAACGGACACCATTATGACCAATCATGTCATCATCTAAGTGAGGCATTCCTGGTCGTACCTTAGAAGAGTGGCAGGTATTGTAAGCGCACATAATAGAAGGGTATAGACCAGCGAAATCGAGAATAACAGTCCAGTCATGTAATCCAACTGAATCTAATTCAACAGGGTCAAGAACGATAGCACCTTCGAGGTCATCATCATCGTCAGCAAACTCGTGCTCGTAAGGATAGGTTCTTTGCTTCCAGTATGCTTCTTGGTTAAACTGAACCCTAGCAAGACCAGTAGCGTAGAAAGTAGAGCGAAGCTGACAACCGACTAGTTGCTGAACAGTCTTATATGACCCAATTACATTCCATGCATCATCAATCTGTACCAATAATTCTACATCCCGAATGTTATAGTTTCTAAATTCCTCCCACCCAATGTGATAATCCTTTGAATAGAAATCAGGAGACTCTAACTTGCCGTCGCGTAGTCCAAGAAATTGAGCAACACGACCCAANCGAGCAGATACTAATTCATTGTTAGTGGAGTCTTTGTATAGACGCTTGAAAGCAACCATCATATCTAAGTGGTCAACGCCTCGCAGTGGTTGTTGTTGCCATAGATACTCACGCCCACCTTTATGGAAAGGCTCATCCATGATACCGTAAGGCGACATAGCACCGCCCCCATGAACTTCATGTGGCATAACACCATTTTCAAAGTGAACCCCGTTCATACAGTGAGGGACCCGAAGTGACTCCATACGATGATAGAGAACAGACATATCATAGCCAGCACTGTTCCAACCTGTAATTACATCAAAGTCAGCTTTGTAAAACCATTCAGCAAAAGAAGTAAGCATAGCCTTCTCGGTCTTGTGTTTCTTTTCGATGATTGTCCTATCACCGTCTTGTGCGCTGGTTATCTCTTCTTCCCAGGTCGGATGACAAGCAAAGACAAAATAAGTATCTAGCCAATTATCGTAAGCAACAATGGAGTTAACCATTTGTTGGTCATGCCATATTTCTTTATTCCAATCAACGAGCCACTCTGCTTTGAGGGGGTCGTCTCTATGAAACTGAACGGCCTCAATATCGAAGTAGCACTTGTGAAGCTTAAAGTCTTCATTTCCGGTTTCATACCTAATTGCACAAATATCCTCTTGTGCTAAGTCAGCACCATATACAGGAGTGTAGTCCTTGAGGAATCTACGCAAGTCAGAGCGAGAATTGAAAGTAACACGAGCAAGAGCCTTCTTGTCAATTGTTTGACCGGCTTTTGGTTCAACCTTAACAACGCCTGACCTCTCCATGCGCCAATCTTGAGTCAAAAACTCTAGTGGTTTAAATACTACTTTAGCTGGGTTGCACCTGACTCTTTTTGAACCATCCCAAGTATAGCGCTCAGCGAAGTTGTTTAGGTCTATGTAGCATTCAGCAGGAACATCATAGAAGTCAACTCTGCGAGTGCCTTCCTTGTCCCTTGTTCTTACTGCTACTCTTCTTCCGTCTATCTTTCGACCCATATATCCTGGGTTCTGTTCACAAATTGCTATATTAGTCATTATTTTCATCTCCTTCTTCTCTTCTCATTGGTGGAATTCCAGCAATTACACCTATTAAACTGCCTGACGCAATCGCATGTCCCAAAGTAGTGCGCGGTGGGTCTTCATCTCCTTCTTCTCTCGCGCTTTCAATCAGCGCTTCCCAATTGATATTCCTGTGGTAAGAGCTACCGTCATAAGTTGTCCCTGGAGGGTTATGGCCGCGAGATGCATACGGGGTTTCCCCCATCAAATATGGACTAGTCGCATGAAGATTTGCAGCAGTAATACGGGTCCACTGACGATAGCAGTTTTCACACATTAAAACACCATACTGATTAACACGAGTAGCGTGTACAATACATTGTGTACCTCCAAAAGCACAGTGTTCTGACTCATCAAATGCTTCTTCAAGAAGCCGATTTATACTATGGTCATGACACCTATTTTCATCATCAACACATGCAGATTGACAACCGTCTACTTCGCATTTTTTACCGATAATACTGTCTCTATCTAAAGCCATGATATGCCCTCCTTACAGTATATGTATTACCATCTTTTTCAAGAACACCTAAGAGAATTAGAACATCGGAGGGGAAATTCCATCGACGGTATTTCTCTCCCTGCTTAGTCCTATCCATCTTCATAGTGTCCCACAAGTCCGACACTTCAAATGTGCCCCCAATAACAGGAGAAGGCATAATATGACGGACAATAGATTGCCAAAGAGCCTTTACATTGATATCTGCAACATCAATATATGTCTTATCTTGTTTACCTGTTGCCTTTGAGGTTTCAATACGACAGTATGTGTGGTTGGGGCGCGTGTATTCATCATCAAGAAGAACATGCTCTACAATATGGTGGTCAGTATTTTTTACAATACGATTACCAGGAATATCAATATCAAGGCGTTCAGTTACCGGCTTTAGTCTCAAACCTATTACTGCATCGCCCTCTTTGACTGTCTCGTATTGAGGAANCTCTTGTAATAATTCAGCTAAATCTTCTTCATCTGATTGAGATGTGTCGAGATTTGAATTCTCAAACTTCGACACATCATCTGTTTCAACCTTCTCTTCTTTTTGAGATGTGTCATTCTGTAAGACGCCTGCATTTGATAGTACTTTTACCAGGCTGCGTGTCAATTCTGAAGTTTCACAGTCAGATACACAACCATATCCGCCGGAAGACTCGTGAATCCAAAAATGGTTTTCATCAGAGTCTTTACCGACTTCTGCACATAAAGGACACAATCCTTGCAGATAATCGGCGTTCTTTGACCGTAAGTTGGTAATAATAGTTGGATGCTGGAGGATAAGTTGACCGATACTCGGACCTTCTCGGTCAGCNGTAGCTTTNGNTTTCTTNTTACGAGGNTCNCCAGCTACNGGNTCNCGCTCAGGNAGGACTTTNTCNTTAGCCCATGAAATTACATCTTCTAGTAATCTTCTTTCTCTTTTGGTCCGAAAAATGACCATTCCGTCTTCCATATTGAAGGAATGCGGCGCATAACAGCTATCGCTAAGACCGCTAATCATGCAGAGATAATCCTTCCATGGAACTTTCCAACATTCGCTCATAAACTTAAGCTGAGCCAGTTACCTTATGAACATTACTCGTCAGAATCTTGCGTTTCTGACTCGTCATCGTCATTTTTTGATGGAATCATAGGCTGAACCAGCTTTGCTGATGTACCTAATACCGCATCACCAACACCAAGAACAGCACCTGCAACTCCGGTCATGACTTTAGCGGGGGCAGACTTTTCATCAGCTTCTTCGTCACGAAGAGCCAAAGGCACTCCAGTGTTTGTAATATGATGGACTAGCATCCATGCTTGAGCATCAGTTAGGTCATCACTGCACTCTTGACGAATTAGTGCTTTAGCATATTTCAAAAAATGCTGATAACCGTTGTCTGCAAAATATTTGTCAGCAGCGGACACCCATGATTCTTCAAGAACAACCACATCAGTTACTAGCTTGCGCAGAGTTCCAACTTCTTTACCATTATATGTGTAGCGTATTTCCTTAGCCATAATACTACCACACTTAGTAATGAACATAAACTTATTGGGTACCAATTTGGTCGATTCTTCGCTCAAAATGTACTTCTTCAGGCTTTACTTTTTTAGTTTCTTTCTTTACTAATTTATGAATACACCCCGCACATATATCAACAAACCAATCACTAAATCCATCTTCATTATCAGTTCTAAATTGTTTTTTACACACTTGACAAGTGCGACGAGGAGACCAGTCGGACGGCCAAGTACCAGCTCTTCTCAGCCCCCACCTAACTTCTTCTTCACCTTGCTCCGATGTATACTCTCGGTAAGGGTTGTAAGCCCTTGAATTTCTATATTGCTTATCATTTAAATTACTCATCTAGTCACCTCAAAAAATCATTTTCTCCACATACTCATCTTTAGCATCATGCAATATCCATTTCTTCTGCAAAGACTGTGGGTATTTATCCGCTTTCTTTTCCATGAAATCTTCTTTACTTTCTGACCAAAGCACTTCAATAATTGGGAGTACATGAGTAGGAGCTACTATGTCAGGTCTAACCCCTGTGTTTAATCTTACTTCTGTTGCGAACGGAATACCATGTTCCATGAGTGTGCAACAAATTTCACACACCCTGATATTATGTTCACGGGTGTTAGCTCCCGAAAGTCGAATGGCTCCCCAAAGTGGCTTGTGCATCTTGTCCCCATGTTCTCTCCACCAGTCATTTATCGCTTGTTGTGTCTTTGCGTTTATCTTCATTTGTTTAACCCTCAAACTTTTCCACTTTTACCCCTCTACTCTAGGGGTGGGGACGGAAATTTCCACTTTTTTGATACTTTTCGATAAAATCAATGATTTTAGCGCATTTAGAGACTATTTGGTTCATATTTTTCTCAATATAGCTAGAACTATACCCATCAAAGTAGTTAGGGTCCTTTAGGTTAAGGTCAGCAAATATCTTACCCACAAAAGAAGCCCCTAACTCGTCAAGGCGGTTCAACATACTAGAGTATTCAAAGTCAAAATTCCCAACTAGCTCTGCAGCAATCCAAGAGAAGTCTTCCTGCCATTCCTCTACATTAGACTCAAAATAATACTCTACTTCCGTGTGCTTCAACACTTTTCTAATAACTCTAAACATATCTTTTCGGAGCTCAAAAGTACTTTGTTCGATTTCATCGGCTATGTGACTTACAGTATGCATTAGGAACTCAACAACAAATGCTTCATGCATGGCTTTCTTAGGGACAGAATAGGCAGGGTCGAAAATCATTAGAAATGTTTCACCGGCAAAAATGGCCCTTTGAGCTAAATTAGCTTCGGTTATCAAATCAACTGAAAAGTTTGCCTCAGACTCAAAGGCCTCATATTCTTCAAATATAGTACGAAGAAGACACGAGGCCCCATGAAAAACTGCTTCTTTTATCTCCGCTTGCACATCTTTTTGCGTATCATTAGGATGGACCCACATAGCTATTGTACCCCCTTTATCACCTTAAGAGTTATCTCCGTCTAGGTTAGGATTTTCTCTCATTTCCTTCAAAAAGTACTTGCCGCAGTTCTTGTCATCATCGTCAACTCCCTTCCATGGAAGCATGAAAGTCATTATCCGTCTAATACCCATAGCAGTCCAAGTTTTACCTCTTCTTGTACGCCATCCATCTTCATTAGCCCACTTAGCAAGTTGGCGATATGATGTCCCAGGTCGCTGAAGTATGCGGTCATACAAAGCAAGGATAAAGCGCATTTCTGCCGGATTATACAACAATTTGCCGTAATTTTCTTTATCTTCTTTTTGGGTTATTACCCTTAGTCCATAGGGAGGGGAGCCTGTCCAAATCCCCTTTTCTTCTAATGCTTTCATTCCACGAATAGTCTTAGATTTCAAATCATTACGGTAGTATTCAGCAAAGGCAGCTCCCATAGTAAGCATCATTCTTCCAGCAGGAGTGGATAAGTCCATACCTCCAAAGTTAAGGTAGTGAAAGTAAATACCCTCAGCTTTCCTTTGGCGGATTTCCGATAGTATCATTTCAGTATCACGAGAGTGTCTGTCCGAGTGTTCAAATAAAATATTACTGATTCCATTTTCCCTACAGTAGTCAAGACAAGCAAGATAGATAGGGTGAGTATGAAAAACAGAACCTGACACATCTTCCACACACCAAGCTTTGCCCCCATGAGCAAACATAGCTTTCAAATCCGAATCCTCAAGGTCAGGGTACCTTTCCCAAAAGGTACCTTTTCGCTCCCCACCCTTTCCTAACAGGGGAGGGGTGATTAGGTCATAATCTTGGTAAAGACCAGCATCTAAGGCATAATCGAGTGCCACTAGCTGTGATTCCAGCCCTTTCTCCTGCTTCAGGGTGCTTGTACGGGCGATAATAGCAATTTTCTCCCGGTAATGGGGGGTTTCCATGCTATAAACGCAGTTTCACGGTGGGTATAAGTGTATCGTTGAGGCCCCCCGATATGGGAAACACCGATGATACACCTACTATATTAGGGAATATTCAGTATCATTGTGCTATTAATTTACCAGCATTCAGGTTAGGATGCTTTCAAAAACCTACCCTTATCAAAAGGAATGTTTATACCCTAACTGTTGCTGAATCGGATTATGGGCGAGGAAAGGAAACCTACTAGGTCTGAACGCAGGTCAGCCAGGATAGTACCTTGGGTAAACGAAGTCGTCGGAATAGGAGAGGTAGTAGACTCTAAGGAGGTTATAGCCCGTTTAACTAATGCTAACGGCCCTGTAAGACGCATAGGACAAAGCGCAAGAAAGGGTGCATATCGTAATTTGAAGAACCTTCCTAATGCTTCTGCAATGAACCATGTACTAAGAGCTTCAGATAATTATGAAAAGGTCTTGGGCGGAAAAAGGCTAACATGGAGGCGTGTTAAATGAGCATAGATACATTCTGTTTAATCGCTTTTCTAATTTTTATACTAGGCTTTGGACTAGGAATGACTGATATTAATATGGAGGAATAAACAATGAGAAGAACAGAAGAAGAACTAAGAAATAAGATGATAGAAATGACCCACGAGGAGAGAACACTAGCTATGCAACTGTCTCTTTATTGGGTGTGTGCCGTTATGGACAAGTGCAAAATGAATGCAAAAGAAACAAGCGTATCAGAATTACTGGATGTTTTGTTTGACTTAAAGCATAATCAGGAGGACTAAGAATGGTTGAAAGAAAACCACCACAACAACCGAAAGGATATACAATTAAACAATTCATTGACGGAACGCGATTTAATATCCCTCCTTTTCAGCGCAGGTATGACTGGACTGATAAGCAAATTGGACAAATGTGGGAAGACTTGAAGACATATGTTCTAACTATCAAAGGGAAGAATCCCGGAAAGACACACTTTTTTGGTAACTCGATTATTTGGAATAACCAAGGGGTTTACGAACTAATTGATGGTCAGCAGCGCACCCTTTCTTTTGTAGCCCTAATTGCAGCATTTAGAGACTTCTTCAAAGAAAAGGGTCTCATTGAGCCGTGTATAGAGGCAAGAAACCTTTTGTGGATTAGAAGAGACAGCAAGTCCTTTATTCACTCAAGCAATTCTCTCGACGAACCCAAGCTTCAAGAGTTAGTCAATCCTGATTTTTCATGTGCAACATTATCTGCGGGACTATCAAGACTACACAAAGCATATTGCTACTTTACAAGGTATCTTGAGGAAGCTTATGCGGAGGAATTAAACCACTTTAGAGGCGATATAACTGAGGCAAATAAGGCATTAGAAGAGTGGTATTTCGAAATCGAAGCCCATGCTCATGTATCGGCGGTTACCTGTGATACCATAGATGATGCGTATATCATGTTCAAGGCTCATAACTCAAGAGGGTTAGACCTGAATGCCTCAGATATGGTTAAGGTTGCTCTTATGTCTTGGTTCAAAGAGCGAAGTATTGACGGAGACCGCTTTAGTACTCTATGGACTAATATAGACTCGCGATGCAATGAAAAGCCACAAGAAATCGGCTTCATGTTGGGTGATTTCTTCAAGGCTAGAACCGGAGAAATGATTTCTTCCGGAGGTTTACTACATCACTGGGACGCCATGCTAAAGGTGATACCAAAAAACACTACCAAAGGAAATAACTTCTATAATGAGTTAGACCGCTTTAGTAAAACCTGGTCAGATAATTTTTACAAAATCGAAGGAAATGACCGACATAATGACTTGGTTGATATGCGCGTATCAAATCAGCTTGCTCCAATGATTGCTGCATGGAAAGCTTCCTCGGGCTACGACCTGCAAAAGGGCTTTGTTAGTAACCTCATGAGCTGCATCGAGTTTACTCATATGCATGCAAAGATAGCCGGTATGACAGATGCTAACGCTCTCAAGAAGACCTATGTCCGGTGGGCACACTTACTATGGAATACAGGAGACCCTAGAAATGCTATTGATATTATTAAGAGAGAAGCTGAAACTCATAAGGTTGCTACTAAAGAGACTTTCAAAACTAATCTAAAGTACAATAATGACCTCAATACTGCCACATCTCGTTTTATCCTTAGAACCTATGAGGGGCTCAAAAGCCCAGGTATCACTCCGAACAAGATGAATCATGTCGAACATATAGTACCAAAGGCATATCATAGTCAGCCTGACTGGGCACATATCTCTTGGGATGACCATACGACAAAGCTAAACAATCTTGGTAATCTAACTCTACTACTTGACAAGAGCAACATGTCGATTGGTAACAAAGGCTGGGCGATTAAGGAGCCTGAACTACGAAAGTCCGACCTAAAGTTAAACAAAGAAATAGTAGCAAAGGAACATACTCAATGGAGCAATAAAGAGATAATTGCTCGATGCAACGAGATAGCCAGCTATCTTTATGATAATTTGAAAGTTTAAGGTGATATTATGACTGACTGTGAATGTACTGACTCTGCTCGGATAGTATGGATAGATTGTACGCTAGGCTATACTTATCCTATGCCTGCTAGGTTCTCTAGCACCTTCAAACACTACCGAGACCACTGGTCTGTATCTTTTTTTAATAGAGCAGAACAACGGCTAAAGGAAGTTTATATTAGAAGTATTATATGTGGAAAATGTTTTTTGGAGTTGAGTTAAAATGTTAGAATTAGTTATAGGAATAGGAGTATGTTTTTTGTTGTATCTGTTGGGTCTTGGGCTTTATGCTGACCCAGTAGCTAGAGCATTAGTAAGTAATCAATATATCAGTGGTGAAGAAGATGAGTAAGTATGACATACTAAGTTATAGAGGAAAATTGTATTATCGCAATGCGTTGTATAATGGATTAAATGTAATAAATCCAAATTATAAGATTACTTTGATTAGGAGGCATGAAGAATGATTGCCTTTAGTGCGTTTACCGCTGGGATAGCTGTGTATATTCTATGGGTAGTCATTAGACTTCACAAGAAAATAGATATGCTAGGGCATGTCGGCGCTCTTATTCTTACACACCTTAGCAGGGATTATACCTCTGAAGAATACCCCGAAGAAGACATAGACGAAGCGATAAAGACTTGGGATAATTGGGATAGTGCGTGATTCTATGCCACGCAAAGGAAAGAATGGGAATATGTATTCCACTCCGCGTAAGGCCGTATTCTGTAATCGTTGTGGGGAGCCTTGTAGTATGTACCCAACAGGTAAGATGGGCCATTCAAAAAAAAGTTGTGATAATTGCGGACAACACAGGCCAAAAACTAACTGTAATTTCTGTGGCACAACAGAATCTCCCCTATGGCGTAAATGGAAAGGCTTTCACTTGTGTAATGCCTGTGGGATTAAGGCTTGGAGGCAGAATGATAGCGACTACTATCGACCAATGCCTGGGAAAGGGCATGCCGATAGGGCTTCACTAAAGAAGAAAGACATAGATGGGGGGCTAGACCTCCTTCAATTTCTCAAAGACTCGGGTGAGCTAGATGCCTGATGCTCAGTGGCTTATAGACCGTCGAGAGCGACGATATAATGTAGTAAAGAAAGTAGTTAGTGGATTAGGTACTGAAACCTTTACTGCAAGAAGTCTTATTCCTAAGGTTAAGAAAGCCCATTGGTCTTATGAGAGATGGAGAGTTTCAACACAGACTATTACAGGAGCTTTGAACCGTCTTAAGCGCGAAGGAACCATCAAAGTAGTAGACCAAGAGCATGTGAAGGGCAGAAATAAACGGTATAGCTCATCTATTTATCAGGCCGTGGGCCTTTCTTTTGAAGAAGAATAATCAAAAACCGTGATACTGAAACTCAAGTTAACATAAGAATGTCCAGTTTACTTTACTCGTCCCAGGGGGCCAGCTAAGGAAAGTCGAATTGATACCACCTTGCAACCACCCTAAAAGACACACTGCTTTACTTTGCGAATCACTTTTTTTCACAAAAACCACCCACAAAGAAAATTAGATATCAATTTGTTTAATATGACATGTGTCATAATGCATACTTTACTATGTTATGTTCTTTCCGTCGTACCTGGTCAACCATAATCAACCGTTGAACCAACTTCGCTTAGAATATAAGTTGACCGATTGATTAAGGTCATAGTGAAACTTAGGAATATTCATGGGATTAAAACCATGTGAATTTTGTGGAGGCCAAGCAGATACTTTTGGCAAATATACTAGCTGCAATCGGTGTCGAGATGAGGCTTTGGAGTTACTTAAAAAGCAAAAAAGTAAACAAAGGCGCAGGCGCTCATTTACTAATAAAACTGGGTTTAGATGGCTTAACCGCACAAGATAGGAAATGTTCATAAGCTGGTTGCTGATGGTTCGTAATCCATGCAATTAAAACTAACCGACTTCGGACTAAAGCTAGACCCAAATCAAAAAAAATTGACTGATTTCTTCAGTCATGCTACTATACCAAAGGGACAATCAACCCTTTTCGCTAAGGTGAATGAATAGTGGTATTAGATAGAGATTCTATTATTATACATAAGAAAGTTATAGACTGCTGCTTTGTCTGTGGTACTACAAAATATCTAACTGCCGCAGGTACTAAGATTATGTGCTATGGGTGTGAGCATGAGATGTTTTACGCTGACAGGGACATGGAACTAATGTATCTCATGTACGGCTATGAATAAATCAGCTTTATATTCATTAAGAAGCTAGTTTAGAACATGGCAAGGAAGGTTTCTCTTAGTAGCCTCCGGACCAAAGAGTGGACTCTTTCTGCTAAAATAAAAACCAAGACTGACGAATATCGCCGCAGAAAAGAGGCTTTGCTCAAAGAGCGCGATAAACTTGAAGACCTTAGAGAAACAATTGCAGATTTACGCACAGAACATAGAAATCTAAGAGACGAAATAAAAGAAGCAGAGGGATATTAATGGCAGTAGCATTGAAAGAATTTGAGAAGAAACAATTAGACTGGTGGTGTAGTTATTACAGTATCAGCCTAAAAGATTTAGCACATAGAACAAGACAATATTTAGATGGAGAGATTTCGCGAGGCGTACTAGAAGCTATACTAGGGTCAATAGAACAAGACATGCAGAGGAGAGATAAACATGATTAGTGATAGCACTGCCCTTTTAATTATTATTGGTTTATTGATTATTCATCTGCTATTACAGATAGGATATCAATATCAAGTTCTTAACTTGCTTGATGAAATAGCCTTTCCTGAAAGTGACCCGATTATGACTTCGACTTTAACAGATAAAAAGGCTCCAGTAAAAGAAGAGCCAAAAATACCGGCACCAGGAACTGGCGGAACAGCTGGTCGTATGCAAGAAGCTGCTAATGCTCTTACAGCAGAAACAGAATTTCATGGAGTAACTGTTGCGGTTATGGGTGGAGACCAAGCATTAGTAGAGTCATTGCGTCAGAAATTCCCAATGAAAAAGGGCATATATTGGAACGAATGTGTAGGAATAGATAGTGAAGGTAAACCGTGTGTCTTTGCTACTAAAGCTGGCGAGCGTTTCTGTTGGTCATGCGATGAGAAAGAAAGAAAAGCATGGTCTAAAGAAAACATGGGAACCCTAGTTGACTCTTGGGACAATGAAGAATAAGGGTACCTTTATAGTCTGCCTGAACCTGGGAAGGTTGAGAATTATGGCGAAGAAGCTACTACATATAGTAAAGGAAGGGGAGATTGTTGCGACAATTCCTTTTTCTAAGAAAGCAGAACTAGCCGCGTTTGCTAATGCGGTTATTGGATTGAAAAGCATAGGCTACACCTTGAAGACCAGCCAAACAGGTGATTTGAATGGCTGACCTCTTCAAGAGAGCAGATGGACAAAGATGGCAAGCAAATCATATTAGCCCCTCAAAATTAGACTTATGGTCTAAGTGTAGTGCGGCATTTTGGTTTCGCTATGTCATGGGGATTAGAAAGCCAGGGAAAGTTTGGCTACCACAAGGAACTGCCGTACACGCAGGGGTTGAACATCTATTGAATGATTTATCTGCGGGTGTTGAGCGTGATAAAGAATACTACGAGCTAATGGCGGAAATGGCTTGGGAAGAACAGGTCGAAAGGTCAAAGGGAGTAGTTTACAGTAAGAAAGGTTTTGAAATGACCGAGTCTCAAAAGGGGCAAGCAATAGAGGAAGCTAAATACTGGTTTAGTGGTTTTTATGATGCACTAAAAGACGGGGGCACTATTGATGGCTTTGACCCTCGTTCTGTAACTGAAACAGAAGTTGATGCTATCCGTCAGGTCGATTGGGGACCTGAAGGTGGGCCTGAGACCTTTGTTAGAGGATATATTGATTGGGTAGTCGATGTAAGTGGCCCCGTAGCTAAGCTAGCAGACCTAAAAACCTCTAATCCTAACCCTCGCTGGGGTTGGTCAGATAACAAAGCCAATGCACAGCTACAGGCAACAGCGTATGGATATATGACTGGTAAACCAACTGAGTTTGATTATATTATTATTCCAAAGCAAGAGCTTTACACCGCAACAGGAATGGATAAGAGGGAGAAAAAGGCAGTCGTACCTTACCGTGCTAAGACTATGCGAACTAAGTTGCATTATGATGCCTTTCTCAATCGTCTAAGAGCTTTTGTCCGCGACACTGACCTTCACAATGATTACAAGAATTTCAAGCCCTGGCCAAATCAAAAAGCCACTAACTATGGTTGGTGTGATAACTTGTGTGATTACAAGGAAGAATGTCAATCTCACTTCGGAGGAAAGTAAGAATGTTTTGGGACCCATATTTTGGCTGGGACACTTACATGATTCGCTCATGTTTATTTTGGGCAGCCACTATATGCGCCCTCGCTTCTTTTATTTGTTCAACAGAAGGACTAGGTTGGGATTATCCCTATGTCTCCCTATACTCTTGGGCTACTGCCCATACAGATGCCGTTCTAATAAGTACTATCTTAGCATTGATAGCAGGATTTTATTATTGGAAAGTGCAAGCAGGTGATATGTGATGAAAGCTGTTTTTTTATGGAAACCATTTGATGCCCCCGGAGATGTTCAAGAAATGTTGCCGGTATGTATAGAGAAGGCGCGAAGTATTGGTTGGACAGAAGAGTTGAAATTATTTTCGGAAGGATATGGCAAGGGAAAAACCTGGGATGATTTGATGGCATTAGCCCATTCAGGCACTTTGACAGGTGTCATATTGCACGATATATCAAAATGGCATGGAAAGGGTGCAGTTATAGCAGACCAGTTAGCAATCCTGGACACTTTAGAAATTCCAATAGCTGTAGCTTTGATGGATTATGAGAAAGTAAATGTTCCAACTTTGAAGGTAATTGCTGACTCTTCAAAGTATTATTCTCGTCTCCGTTCTAAATCTATTAGAGTAGGAATGAAACAAAAGAAAGGTGGGCGACCACCATTTGGTATGTCTTATGATGAGCAAAGAATCCTAAGACCTAATGACCAATGGCCCACGGTTCAACAAATATTCTCTATGAAAGGTAATGATTTACCTATCTCGCTTATTGCTCAAAGAGTTGGATTATCTAACCAAAAGGTACGGAATATAATCAAAACTCATGAAAGTCGTTTCGTCTAATTATACATCAACCGCAGTGCTCCAGGGAGCGTCTTGCTTCATATATAGATAAGTTTGACAAACAGTATTTCGATAGTTTGCTACCGTGTCGTTTGACTGAATATTGAGCACTTTAGAATATTTAGTCCTGGCCACTGGCTTTTTTCCGTTAGCATATGCCGCTGCGTTTTTGTATACTTGAACAGTAGCCATGAGTTTGTAATCCCCATCTATTTTGTCTTTAAGACATGATACATCAGTTATAGTCGCATAAGCATTATTGTAAGTAACATCAGTGGCAGTATGAGTCCAGTTAAGTTGTAGTGCCATTGTACTCACCTCACGCTGCTCTGAAGAACAATCCATCTGCACCTCTTCTAGTGCTTCGTACTCTTTGTGGAGAACGACGAGCTTGAAGAAGTAAGAATAAGACCCCACCAGTTACTAGTACTCCGACAGTTGAACCGACAAGTAGACCTCTAGTACCTGACTTACCTCTTGCTTTATTCAGTTTACTTTCAAAATCATCATTAATATTCAGAAGAGCAGCAGTTTCTCGATAGTCAAAGAGAATCGCTTCTAGTTCTTGATTAAGTACTTTTCCATCATTTCTTAACTGGCTTAATTGGTTGCCATAACCAAGGCGAAGAGCCTCTAAGGCAGTTATATCGCTATCTAAAGTTCTAAGCTCTACCATAGCTTCTCTCTCAGCTAAATCAACATACGCACTATTTCTTCGTAGTTTTTTCTTATCATTCAAATCTCTATCGGCTTGATGATATAGTTGTTCTAGTCTTTTGATACTACTGTTTACAACTCCGATAGCATCAGTTATCCTAAGGGCTTCCCCTCTTTTTAATGATAAAGCATTAAGAGCTTTGGTAGCTTCATCATTATACCCAGTATTCCATTTTGTGGGTTGAACCATCATAGTAGCCCTACTAAACGGCTTCTTAAATTTACCATGCTTTTCGATAAAGGCTTTCATGTAAGTTCTGTAATCTTCTCCTGATTCAGCCCATAAGGTTCTATCTGTTGGACCGAGCTGTCCATCAACATCAAGAATACTCCAACCTTCAACATTAGGCATTGTGAATCCTGGGTCGGGATAAGTAAGGCTTTCACCTACTCCTGGTCGGTAATCGTACATTAAATCGTTATGTCCACTCATACTTATCGCTCCTTAAATTTCTTATATCCATATGAGCCAGCGGCTACTGTGTAAAATGCTATAGTTATTTTATAGAGAAGGCTTGCCCGTTTATCTATTTTTTCATTTCGATAATCCCCCGTAGTTAAAACACTGCGGCAACCTAACGCTCCACTGCCAACCATTATGCTAAATGAACGAAGTTTTTCGCCAAAGTTAGTTCCAAATAAAGGAGTACTATTAACAAATGCATTACCAACTGCGGTTCCAGCAAAAATCCCAAGCTTGATAGCTGCTTTTTGAGTAATAAGTTTATCTAACCCATTCATGCCTGCATCAAACATTGTCTGCCCAGCAAGCCCTGCGCCAAGCCCATAGAAGCCGAAATACATTAGAGGGCCAGGAGCTTTCTTAAGCAGTCCCACTGCTTCACTAGCCCCACTCATATGACTGGCGAACTTCATAGCGGTGCCTAACATTTCTTCATCTCCGCCTATTGGTATTTCTCCGTCAAAGTCTTCAGCTTTCCATCTGTTGATTACTTTAACCTCTTTTGCCTTTCTCATTGTATCAACCCGACGCATTTAATACTAAAAATCCGCCTACACCAATACTTGCCATCTTAGCTAAATATTGTGGTCTATCAATAATAGCTGCTATTTCTCTAACTACTGTTTTGCTTCCAGGAGCGCCTAATCCTACATAGAGTAGAGCTGCACCTAGATACCATTGACCAGTTTTCCCCGTCTTAGGCAAAATATACCCTGAGCCGGTTACATGCCTGTTTTTCACTTCTAAGTTGCTCGGCATTATATCACTCCAATCGGTCACTCATCTTAGTAGTTTCTTTTTAGTTTACATCGTCAAAGCGGAATCTTTTATCATCAAAGGCAGTTTCACTTGCAATGTTTTTAATCATTTGATATCCTATTATACCGGCAAAGGCCAACCCAGTCATGCCTGCAAGGCCAGTATTTGTTAATCCACCAGAGCCAGCAGATACTTGTTTACTAGATTCAAGGTATTCTGAACCTAGAGATAGTCCATAAGTACTACCAGGTCGCAAACCATATACCTTTGAGCTAATTCCTCTAGTGCTTACAGGAACTCTAATACTTGAATAAACATACCCGCTATCTTTACTATGGACAATATTTGGTCTTACTACACAAGTATCAGTAATAGCATGATAAAACACATCTCCATACTGACCTTTCAATCCTCTAAATGCTCGTGGTCTTAGTCCATCTACTGGAACATCTACCCACCCTTGTTTGTCAAACGGACTATCTCTAGCAGGTGAGGTTTCTGACCCAATAGGAGTCCAAGTAAAGTGAAACTCTTCAGCATCAAAAACAGGCATTTCACTCATACCTTCAAAAGTTCCTAATGACTGTAGTATTTTGTGTAAGTTAGATACATCTTCTGTATCGTTAATGTTATCTTCGTAGATTCTTTGTGGTACTGCTGAACCTATTACTCTATCAACAATCGCATTTATTTTGTTTTTGAATGGCTTAGCCCATAATGCGTAGTTTCTTTGGTAGCTTGTATCAGTCAACATTTCAAACGAGTTAAAATACGCTATTGCACCTAGTAATGCCATGTAGTCTTCATAGACTGTTCCTAAATTAGTTACCTTGTAGGTCTTAGTTAGTTCTGCGTATTTATTTTGGTCTAAAACATCCATGTAAGCTGATTGACCGTATTCTCTAACAAAGTCCGGTTTATTTTCCTTGTATTCTTTATACGCAGTTTCAACGACTGTGTTTATGTCATAGATAAACAGACTTTCTGTTCTGTTGAAAAGGAATTTGCGAAGTATCTCCATGTCATTAAGGAAGGCAGAACTGTTATACATTCCAATCATGTCACCTTTGTGTCTAGCTGTCCCGTATTCCGGCCATGCTGTCTTTATTGTTTGATAATTTCCGTATAGTCTATTTGGACTTAATCGTAGTTTAGCTTCATACCATGGGCTATTTGATTTATCAGTAACTTGCTTGAGTAACGCCTCTATTTGTGCTGGTACGGTTTTCATAAATTTTATAATTTCTGAAACTGTTGATTTTGGGAACCCGACACATATCATTCTAGTAGCTGAAAGCGCGGCGCTTGATTGGAAAAACGACGAGCTTGGTTTATTGCCGAATGGGTCATACTGTAGAGTTGATAAGCTAGGTTTGAATGTGGTAACTCCTTTGTGCTTTTGTCCAGCATATGTCGTGGCTCGTAGCCAGTCAATATGAGTATTGTGAGAACTCTGTCTAGAGCTAGTCTTAGTTCCTAGTAGGTGAGTAGGGGGAGTTGTTTGTGGGTTCCATGCACTTTGAATAACATAAGCATATTGAAACTGGTCCTTCATTGTAGTTCTCAACCACTGACTTAGTTTAGGGTCGGATTGAATTTTAGAGACAAAGCTATCTTTTAGTGGGGTCGATAAAGTAATATTAGTACCAGGTGTGTAAAAAGGAACATCAGGTAAATAAGATGCTACTAGTACTTTTGCTGCACTTACATCACCTTGAACCGTCGCTATTAGAGCACTAGAGTTCCCAGTAATTCCACCAGTTTTCATATTAGCAGTATGTAAGTAGACTCGGCATTCAGCTGGGCTAGCGCCAGAAACAGGTCTTACTACTAAGCGATGAGAAAGTGAAGTAGACCAATAAGCGGTAGGTGTTACTCCTTGTAGTGCCTTTCCATAAAAAAGAATCATTCTAGAAACATCTATGGTGTTCAATTCGCCAGTAACTGCTTGGCCTGGGATAGTAGGAATTAATAATCGAGGATAAGGTTGAGCTGGGACGCCGTATGGTTTCTGTACATAGTTTAGTCCATATTGAGTCTTAACTGTATTATAGATATAATCTAACCATGCATTTCTGTCTGCACCTGCTAGTAGTTTAGTTATTTCTACTGCTGGAGTTTTATGCCAGTGAGACAAAGTTTGGCTTTGTGCCTCTAGTGATTGTACTTTCATTACTATTTCTTGTATCTTAGCTTCTTTAGCATCTCTACTATTTTTTAATTTAATATATGCATCATAGTCTAAATAAAGTTCATTAGAATTAAATATTTCATTATTGGTTTTCATTAATACTCTAAATCTAAGTATAACATTTCTTTCTAAAACACTACCGACTGGTTTAGCTGCTAAGTCAATATATCTTTGAAGCTCGTTTCTTATAGGAATATAAAACTGAGTAACCAGCTTACCATCCCAGTTATCCATACCAAATACCCTAATTAATTCATTAGTCCGTGCAACCACAGAAGTAAGGAAGTCCTTTATTTCTTGAGTTACCTTTGGTGGCTGGTTATGACCTAGTCTTTCTTTTGCTTGCATTTCCAAATTAAGTGCATCACTTTCTTGATGTAGTCTCTTTAAGAGAGCATTGTCATTGTTAAGGTCTGCTTCAGTAACACCGTCTAAGGCTTCGATGATTGACTTAACATTTGCGTCAACTACCCATGTGTCCTTAGGTAGCGCAAAACAATGCATGTCAAAAAGAGCACAAATTAATTCATAGGTATATCTT
>PCAW01000007.1:0-9098 GCA_002730775.1 Methanobacteriota archaeon
CAGAGCTCTGAAAGCAGAATACTCCCTGGAACTCGCCCAGGACCTCAAGGCAATCCACGGTCTGAATGCTGAAGCCGAACTGGCTAACATTCTCTCCACCGAAATCCTTGCGGAAATCAACCGCGAAGTCATTAGAACCATCTATAACGTTGCTGAGTCTGGTGCTCAAGCAAACGTTGCTAACGCTGGTACTTTTGACCTTGACGTTGACTCCAACGGTCGCTGGTCTGTTGAGAAGTTCAAGGGTCTTATCTTCCAAATCGAGCGCGATGCTAACGCAATCGCACAAAGAACTCGTAGAGGGAAGGGCAACATGATTCTCTGCTCTGCAGACGTTGCATCCGCACTCACGATGGCAGGCGTACTCGATTATGCACCTGCTCTGAACGCTAACCTGAACGTTGATGACACTGGCAATACCTTTGCTGGAATCCTCGCAGGTAAGTATCGCGTATACATCGATCCTTATGCTGCAAACCTTGCTGCTTCGCAGTACTATGTTGCAGGTTATAAGGGTGCTTCCCCATATGACGCTGGATTGTTCTACTGCCCATACGTTCCCCTTCAGATGGTTCGTGCAGTTGGTCAGGACACCTTCCAACCCAAGATTGGATTCAAGACTCGCTACGGCATCGTCGCGAACCCATTCGCAGAAGGCACCAATGTCGGCGCAGGCGCACTTACCAAGAACGCCAACCGCTACTACAGACGTGTTCGTGTTAACAACCTTATGTGATCCAAGTTCACATACTTTTTACGGGGATCCTTCGGGATCCCTTTTTTTATCTAAATAAAAATAAAAGGAAAGATGGCTTCTTACTACGCAGAAAAAGTTAGTATTTTAGGTTCTAGTGCGGTACCAACCGATGGTGTAATGTACTATATTGGTAGTGGTAGATGGTCCAATGATCCTGCAGATAAAAAAACTTTTACATCTAAAGCAAAAGCTACTGCAGAACTTACAGTTCATAGAATGACTGGATCTGAAATGCCCTCAAATATTACAATCGTTACGGCATAATGACGTATAGTTCATCATCATCATCCAATTCTTGTTCTTGGGCAAATCAAATTAATAACAGAAATTTTCTTTCTGGAATTGGATTTAAATTTAATCTTGGCAAGTATCCAAAGGTTGACTTTTACTGCAATAGTGCTAGGATACCAGAAATAACTTTGGCAACTGCAAAGCAACCAACATATCTGAAAGATATTGATGTCCCAGAGACTAAACTATCTTTTGGCGATCTAACAATTCAATTTCTGGTTGATGAGAATTTAGAGAATTATAGAATCGTTCATGAATGGATTGTAGGTCTTGGATTTCCAGAGACAGCACAACAGTTCAAAGATGTTACCACCGATAAAGATGGTATCAGAGATATGAAAGAGCAATTTGCTGATGGATCACTCCGTATTCTCAACAGCAATTTCAATGAGGTTGCTAGAGTAAAATTTCTTGATATGTTCCCAGTGTCTCTTAGTTCTCTAGACTTTGACGCGACATCAACTGATGTGAATTACTTTACAGCACAGGCAACCTTCAAGTATACTGTATATCAACTAACTTCCTCTGTTTAATGGATCTTGACAAAATTCAGGAAATGTGGCAGAAAGATTCTGTTATAGATCCTGATAACCTACATGATGAATCTTTGAAGATTCCACAACTTCACTCAAAGTATTATACTCTGTACAATACTATAACCTTGTTGCGAGAACGAGCAAGAGAACAATATAACAAAATAAAACTTGAACGTCATAACTTTTACACAGGTAAAGCAGACCCTGTTGTGTATGAAGAAGAACCTTTTCCATATAAAGTCCGTGAGAAAGATGCTATTCAACGCTATCTAGATGCAGATGATCGGTTAAATAAGATTGATATGAAGATTCGCTACTACGATACTTGTTTAAAATTTTTAGAGGAAATTATCAAGACAGTATCAAATAGAACCTTCCAAATTAAAAATGCTATTGACTGGCAAAAGTTTCAAGCAGGATTCTAATGGAAGATCAAGAATTTGATTACCAAGTAAATTTAACTATATCGGACGTGCGTCTTTTACATCATTCTGTTTTGGAAACTATTAAATATTGGCCAGGAGCACCTGCCAGACCATATCAGGAACAGGAACACCTTTGGTATATGCGAGACTCACTTTTTAGAATAATTATGGATTACAACTTTACGCAAAAATGATAGATTACGAAAGCGACTATGATGATATGGAAGAAGTTCCATATATTCAATTGGAATTGGATATTAGGGATGTATGTCAAATTTATAGAGCATTAGATTTTCATAAAAAAAATGGTAATGTTGTTGATGAGAATGAGGTCGAGAGATTAGACTCAGTAAAAGATTTTTTTAATCGTATGATTTTAGAATATAAGTATCAGATAGGAGAATAAATATCTATAGGTGAATCCTATGGATTATGTCGCACTTGATTATATCGAAGAAGAACGAAGTTTTTCTTCAAGTTAAAGCGGATCCTCACGTCTATTATGAACTGGCAGACCAGTTTACATTTGAGGTTCCAGGCGCTAAGTTTATGCCTCAGTATCGTAATAAGTACTGGGATGGAAAAATACGTCTATTCAACACCCAGAATGGAGAGATATACGTTGGGTTGTTAGATAAGGTTATACAATTCTGTAAAGACCACGAATACTCCTATGAGTTCGTAGAGAATAAGTTCTATGGTCTTCCCTTTGAGGTTAATAATATGATCTCAAAAGAAGGTGTGAAAGATTATATGACTGCAGTTAGTAAGTATGCACCTAGAGATTATCAGGTAGAAGGCGTATACGACGCCCTAAAGCATAATAGAAGGTTGTTGATATCCCCAACTGCCTCTGGAAAGTCTCTGATGATATATTCGATTGTGAGATATCACGTTGAACGCGGACAAAATACTCTGATAGTTGTTCCGACGACTTCGCTAGTAGAGCAGATGTATAAAGATTTTGCAGACTATGGCTGGGACGTAGGTTCATATTGTCACAAGATATACGCTGGTAGAGAAAGGGAAACTGATTCCCAAGTTATCATCACTACCTGGCAGTCCATCTATAAACTCCCCCGAAAATATTTTGAACGATTTAACGTAGTTGTTGGGGACGAGGCACACCAGTTCAAAAGTAAGTCATTAATATCTATAATGTCAAAACTTGGTGATGCAAAATATCGTTACGGTTTTACTGGAACACTAGATGGCACTCAAACACATAAGTGGGTATTGGAAGGATTGTTCGGTCCATCTTACAAGATCATCAGAACAGAAGAACTGATGAAGAAGGGTCACGTTGCCAGACTCGATATCAATGTACTTCTATTGAAGCATCCTGCTCATAAATTTGAAACCTTTGAAGATGAAGTTCAGTATATTATCAATCACGATAGAAGAAATAAATTTATTAGAAATCTTGCTTTAGATCTTAAAGGTAATACACTTATTCTATTTGCTAGAGTAGAGGGTCATGGCCAACCACTTTTCGATTTAATAAATACTGGTAGTGTGGAAGAAAGACANGTCTTTTTTGTCCACGGAGGTGTGGCAACACAAGATAGGGAACAAGTAAGAGAGATTACCGAAAAAGAAAACAACGCGATTATCGTCGCTTCATATGGAACGTTTAGTACTGGTATCAATATCAAGAACCTCCATAATGTTATTTTTGCTTCTCCATCCAAATCTAGAATTCGGAATCTCCAGTCTATTGGAAGGGTGCTCAGGAAAGGAAATAACAAGACCAAGGCAACTCTCTATGACATTGCTGACGACATTTCCTATAAGGCACGGAGAAACTACACACTTAATCATCTAATTGAAAGGATCAAGGTCTACAATGAGGAGAACTTCAATTANGATATTGTAAACATACCGCTAAAGAATTAAATGGGCGAAGAATTTCATGCAGTAATAAAATTGGTTACTGGAGAAGAAATATTTTCACTGGTTTGTATAGATGAAAATGAGGGCGATCCCATTATTCTACTGATGAACCCAGTGATTATGAAATTAATGAGGAATCACATAGGTCAATATGTCAAAGTAAAACCTTGGATGGAGGTAGCAGAAGATAGTATGTACGTCATTAAATATGATAAGATTATTACTATGACCGANGTAAAGAAAGGTCAAATGATTGATTTCTATAACAAATACTTGAATAAAGAAGATACTGATTGGGATGAAGACGGAAGAACCAAGATATCAGACAAAATGGGATATGTTTCTTCAGTAGATGATGCAAGAAAGATGCTAGAAAATCTCTATAAACATAAAGATAATAAAGAAAGCTAAGCCCCTCTCTTCAAACCTAACAAAGGTACTCTACTTGTAAATCACTATATTGTCAAGCCTTGATAGTATGCTATAATATACATAACGAAAGTTTATCTAAAATTACAATGTTATGTCTAAAAAGAAATCAGAACATTATGTGAATAACAAGGAGTTGCTTGAGGCACTGATTGTTTATAGATCTAAGGTAGAAGCAAGTTTTATGGGGATCAACGGTAGAGAACCTACCAAGGCAGATAGGTCACAGCGTTGGGAAGGAAAACCACAAATCACCAATTATTTGGGTGAATGTTTTTTGAAGATTGCTACGCACTTATCCTACAAACCGAACTTTGTAAATTATATGTTCAGAGATGATATGATCTCTGATGGTATTGAAAATTGTGTTCAGTACATTCATAACTTCGATCCAGAGAAGTCTAAGAACCCATTTGCATACTTTACTCAGATTATTCACTACGCCTTTCTACGTCGAATTCAGAAAGAGAAGAAGCAATTGGAAATCAAAACTAAGATCATCGAACGCACTGGTTACGATGAAGTTATGATGGTTGACGATAGCTTGCTTTCTGGGAACAGTTCGGAGTATAATACAATCAAGGATAATATTACGTACAAGACAAATCGTCAATGAAGGTTGCCATTATTACCGATCAGCACTTTGGAGCTCGTAAGGGTTCAAAGTTTCTTCATGAATATTTNAAGAAATTTTACGATGATGTTTTCTTCCCATACCTAGAAGAAAATGAAATCACTACGATAATTGATATGGGCGATACGTTCGATAACCGTCGCTCTATTGATTTGTGGTCTCTTGAATGGGCAAAGGAGAATTACTATGATCGCTTAGAAAAATTGGGCATTACTGTTCATACTATCGTTGGTAACCATACTGCATATTATAAAGATACTAATTCTATCAACTCTGTGGATTTGTTGCTTAAGCAATATAATAATGTAAAAATCTACTCAGAATGTACTGAGGTAATGATAGATAACCTGCAAGTATTGTTTATTCCTTGGATTAATGCGGAAAATTTTGAGAATACTGTCAAGGTTGTCAAAGATACTGATAGCATATGTGCGATGGGGCACCTTGAACTTAACGGATTCAGAGCGCATCGTGGACACGTCATGGAAGATGGTATGGCGTGCGACTTATTTGAAAAGTTCGACAAAGTGTTTTCAGGACACTACCATACACGGTCAGACAACGGAAAAATCTTCTACCTAGGAAATCCTTATGAGATGTTCTGGAATGATGTAAATGATCCTCGGGGATTTACAATCTTTGATACTGAGACTTTAGAGTTTGAGTATAATGATAATCCCTATAAACTCTTTTATAACATCTATTACGAAGATACTCCATATCAAACTTTTGATACTCGTGAATATGAAGGTAAGATTGTAAAGGTTATCGTTAGGAAGAAAACCGAACCAAAGAAATTTGAAAAGTTTATAGATAAGTTATATTCCTGTGGTATTCAAGATTTAAAGATTGTTGAAAATTTTTCTATTCAAGAAAATGAAGATTTTGAAGTTGATGAAAGTGAAAACACAATCTCTATCTTAAATCGTTATATTGATGAAGCAGAATTTGATTGTGATAAAACAATTATTAAGGGAATACTTCAAAAAGTCTATTCACAAGCTTGCCAGGTAGAGTAATGTTTCTTCTGACTCTCAGAGATAACAAAGATGAGGGCGCATATGCCGTTCAAAATCGTTACGGTGAGAAAGTTCTTTTTCTCTTTGAGGATGAAGATGATGCAGAACGTTATGCAATGCACTTGCACGAAGATGAAGAAGCAGAAATGGATGTCGTAGAAGTTGATGATGCACTTGCAATTATTACCTGTAAACGCTATAATTACAAGTATGCGGTCGTCACGCAGAATGATATTGTAATCCCTCCAAAATTAGATGATAACCTTCCAGAAGATTAGATGGAAAAACTTTTTGTCAACTGGCAATCAGTTTACTGAGGTTAACTTTCAACAAAGTAATACAAATCTAATTATTGGAACTAATGGTGCCGGAAAATCCACAATGCTGGATGCACTGACTTTTGTTCTGTTTAATAAACCGTTTCGTAAAATCAATAAACCTCAATTAATTAATACCACAAATGAGCGCGATTGTTTAGTTGAGATTGAGTTTGAAATTAATACTCGAAAGTATCTTGTTAGACGTGGAATCAAACCCAACGTATTTGATATTGTTGTAAATGGAGTTGAGTTGCATCGCGAAGCAGATGATCGTGCAATGCAACGTATTCTGGAAGAGAATATTCTGAAAGTGAATTATAAATCATTTACTCAAATTGTAATTTTGGGTAGCAGTACATTTGTGCCTTTTATGCAACTGACTTGTGTAAATCGGCGTGAAGTTATTGAAGATCTTTTAGATATTCGTATCTTTTCTTTAATGAATAGTCTCCTCAAAGACAAGATTCGTACTCACAAGGATCAAGTAAAATCTTTTGATTTGAAGAAGGAAAATCTCAAAGATAAGATGAAGATGCAACAGAACTTTATAGATGAGTTGGAAAATCGTGGTAAGCAGAATATTGATAACAATAAATCTAAGATTACAAAACTTATGGAAGAAGTTGATGGATATATGTTGGAGAATGTAAAACTTGAAGAAGATGTACATAAGTTTACTAAAGATCAAGAAGATGTAACAGGAGCAAGACAAAAGTTGGCGAAACTAAACACACTTCGCGGAAAACTGTCTGCAAAAGTATCTGCTATTACTAAAGAACACAAATTCTTTATGGAGAATACGGTATGCCCCACTTGTACTCAAGATATTAAAGAGTCATTCCGGTTAAATAAAATTGATGACGTTCAAAATACGGCAAAGGAACTAAAGGAAGGTTTCAACGAGTTGGAATCGACCATTAAGTTTGAACAAGAAAGAGAACGTCAATTTAACACACTTTCACAGGAGATTGTAAATCTAACGCATGGCATTTCTCAGAACAATACTCGGGTTAACGGAAATCAACGACAAATCCGAGATCTTGAACATGAAATTCAAACGATTACCGAGAACCTTGCAAACCGAAATACTGAAAATGAAAAGTTAGACGAATTTAAGTCCAATCTCCAACAGACAATTGAATACTTATCAGACAAAAAACAAGAAATTGTTTATCACGATTTCGCCTACTCCTTACTCAAGGACGACGGTGTAAAAACGAAGATTATTAAAAAGTATCTTCCATTCATTAACCAGCAGGTTAATCGATATCTTCAGATGATGGATTTTTATATCAATTTCTATCTTGATGAAGAATTTAAAGAAACTGTGAAGTCTCCTATCCACGAAGACTTTTCTTACAGTTCTTTTAGTGAGGGTGAAAAGATGAGAATAGACCTTGCCCTACTCTTCACCTGGCGTGAGGTAGCGCGTCTCAAAAACTCTGTAAACACCAACCTGCTGATTATGGATGAGGTTTTTGATAGTTCACTAGACGGATTTGGAACTGATGAGTTTCTAAAAATTATCCGTTATGTTATCAAAGACGCCAACATTTTTGTCATCTCTCATAAACAAGATATGCGTGACAAATTTGAAAGTGTCATAATGTTTGATAAAGTTAAAGGATTTTCTCGTAGAGTATCTTCAGACAAGGAGGAGTAATGAACGTCCCAAACTGGAAGCATCATTCTAAAAAAGAGCAGAAACAGACTCTTAAACCCCAAGCAATGCGTGATAGAAGAGCAGCATTGCAAGCATTTAAGAAGAAGCACAAGAACCGTCCCGATAAGGCGGTTTCGTCGTATTATGAGACAATTAGATTGATAAATACCTAAAAAGTATTTGTATAGATGGACAACTTTTACGAAGAAGTATATCAATATCTTATCAATGAGGGTATTGAGGAAGAAGAAGCAACTGTAGTTGTTAATCATCTATATGAAGCAAATGTTCATGAATATGGATTGATTACCGAAAACCGAGGTAAGGCAGTTTTGAATCTGCTCAGAACAGTCGGAATGATGTCTGGCATTTTAAAAAATCCTGCTGCTAAGAAAGCAGTAAAAGCAACTACTCAGAAAATTACTGGCACTCCTCTTCAAGGAAATCTTCTCACCAAAACGGGTAAGGCACAAAACTTTACTGGTGGAAGAACACCATTTACTGGCACCAGTCCAGTTCCTGCTGCAAGCTCTGCTTTACCAAAACCAAAAGTACCTGCCGCACAATCACCAGGACAGATGCAGATTCCTGGAACTTCTGCTAGAGCACAGGAGTTGAGAAATGTAACCAGAAATCCCAACACTGGATTGTCTGGGGGTGGCAACACTGGTCTTACAATGTCTGGTGGTAAGGCATCTCAGAGAAGTATGCCGACGTTAAAAGCACAACCTGAGAGAGTTGCACCTTCCCTTCCTCAACCTCCAGTATCACCTACCGTATCTAAACTTGATAAAGTTATTGGTGCTGTGAAAAAATCTGCTCTACCAGTCGGAGTTGCTGGTGCTACTGGATTAGCACTTAGTAGTAGTCAAGGTTCTAAGAAAACTGAAGTACGTATGCCTGCTTCTCAAACGCCTTCTACCAGTCGCCCCGAATCTCCACCAAAGTCTCAAGGAACTGGTGAGCGATCTGCTGAAGCAAATGCGAAGAAGCAGGAAGAAGCAAAGGCAAATGCAGAAAGAAGAAGAAAGTCTGCTAAGAATTTTGATGCAGCATTTGCGGATGCTAGAAAGAAAGGTAAAGCAGAATTTTCTTGGCGTGGAAAGCAATACAACACTAAATATAAAGGAG